>JAGBBQ010000104.1 GCA_017938425.1 Clostridia bacterium
ACCGTAATCCATAGAACGGAGGTAATTGTTCAGCGTCGAGCCATCGGTCACGTAGGTGACCTTGTCGCCGATCGTCAGCGTGTAGTAAACCTTCGTCAGCTCGCCGTCCACCAGCGTCTGCTCTGCGTTGAAGGCATCGTCATAAGCGTACGTATACGAGGGGTTGAGCGCGACGAAGTACTCGCCGTCCACCCACTTGCCGTAGGGAGCGGGCGCTGCCTTGGGATGCGTCTCAACGAAGGCCTTTGCCTCAGCCTCGGAGGTGGCATAGTAGTAGGAAGATGTTCCGTCTGCCCAGGTAACGGTGTTGTAGGTGACCGCCTTGTTCTTGGTGCAGGCCGCATCCAGCGTTGCCTTAACGACCGTTTCGTCAAGCTCCGTATTGATACCGTAGAAGTCGCAGCCAGCAAAGGAGATCGCTGCACTCTTAGAGCCGGTCAGAAGATCGGACGCGCCGTTCGAATAGAACTTACAGTTCGAAACCGTCGCCAACGCGGTTTCATGGTCATCGGGATCACCGAACACAGCGTTGCCGTCCAACACGTAGAAGGATGCGTTTTTCGCGACAGGGAAACGGCGAGACATACGAACCATATACGAGGTGCCGCCGGTCTGATAATAGTGACCGCCCCAAATCATGGAGCCGTTACCGTACATCATGTGGAAGAGTGTTTTTCCGTGTACGGAGAGGTTATCGGCATATGCGCCGTCGGAAGCATTGTTACCGAGGCACAGCGTTGCATCATCCGAAACGTAGAAGATCGCATTAGAATTGGGCTGATACCAATGCGCGCCGGGCTTCGAGGAGTACAGACACATAGCAATCGTCTTGATCTCCATATAGTTACCGGTCGTTCTGTTCACAACGTTATGGCCGTTCAGGTCGAAATATGCGACGCGGCCGCCGTTGCGGCTGGCCTCGTCGATAAACCAGTTCATAGTGAAGCTTGCAACGTCTACGTCCTCATAAAGCACTACGGCAACGCTCTTAATGGTATTTCTTCCTTCCGTTCCTGTGGGATACGGACGAAGATCCTGATAAGAGGATGCACCCGTATTCGTGCCGTCACCGCGGTCACCCGTATTGGAGGTGGAGAAATACTTCTCTACATCAGACACCAGATGATAGATCATCTTGGAGGAATTATCAGCACCGATCTCCTCCGAGGTGTAGTACACCTTATCCACGCCGCCGGCTACGATGGTCTTGCCGACCATAGCATCGGTCACGGTAAGGTCCGTAAGAGCCGCGCCGTCAACGGTGAACGTCCAGTTGTCACCGGTGGCCTTAAAGAGCGTATTGCCCGCGCCGTAGAACAGCTTGGCTTCTCCTTCTGTAGTAAATTCCTTGGGAGTGATCGTTTGGTCAACGGTAACCGTCTCGGTCGATCCGTCGGGGGTAAACGACTGTCGCTTCGGTTGCAGGCTCTTCTGCCAGGGCGGCAAATGCAAAAATGCCGACCAAGAGCACAAGCGAGAGCACCAGAAGCATGAGTTTCTTCGCGTTTCTCATATTTTCTCCTTCAATATTTGCGGCATTCATTTTCTGCGCGAATGCCAAACGCAGTATAGTAAAACAATTTTATAATATTATTAAAATAATAGCAATATCTTTTTTGAAAATAAAATAGAAAAATTCATTTTCATTCGTCAATATAAACAATTTTCCCTCAAACCCGCCGTCATTTTTTACAATTGCATAAAAAGGGGCTGTCGCATCAAGGCTTACTCGAATAAAAAACAGGGGTATTGTGAAATAAACACAGTACCCCTTGAATAGTAAGCACAAATTTGAGGAAATCAAGGTCGAAAACCTATGGTTTTCCTCGTTTTTATTCATGTTTTTTATTCGGTTATGCCTAAATCCGTTCGCCCCAAGGTTCTGATGAAATGCGCGCAAGGCGTTTCATTTGGTTGTTGATTTGGTTGGCGATTTGGTTGGCAAAAGAGTTTACGAAAAGGTTGACAAAAACAAAAAAACAGGTTATAATATATGTGGAAGGGATACAATCGGAAGCAGCGTGCATACACCGTGCTCACAGACGCGGCTCGGTTGCTCGCGCTTTCGTTTCTTGCGGTCGCCGAGGCGGCAGAAAGGAGATCATTATGAATAAAGAGCAAGCCATGAAGCTTCTCTGCGAAGAAAATTACTATTCGACAAACGATCTGCGTTACAATAGAAAAAACGGCATTATGATGACAAGAGAGGACTATGCCGAGTTTTTGCGCATAAAGGATCACCTCGTAGGCGAAGGGGCGGAGATCGCAGTGCCGATCGCCTTGCGCTCCTTTAATTCCAAAAACATATTCTATATCAAAAGCACACAGCTTTTATCCGCTTACAATGAATATTTAAGGATCATCACATCCGACTACGAGACGAAGCACAGCCTTTTATTTACCCGAAATGCCGAGGATCTGATGCTCTCGCGCTTCTTCTCGGAGATCGAGGGCTCCTTGCATATTGAAAACGTTCCCACCACGCGCAAAAGGATCGCAGAGATCTGCAAAAACAGCGCCTTAAAGGATACGAACGATATTATCATTCAGAATATGGTGCAGGCCGTTTCCTTTATCGTGAACGAAGCGCCCGCCTTCAATAAAGACAATTTGAAAAAGCTATACGGTATTCTCAGCAAGGACTGCCTCGAGGAGGATAAGCGCTTACTCCCCGATGCTTATTATCGGCATGATCGGGTATATATAGATATTTATGAGGGGGCGCCGCACGCAGAAATCGAAGCATGCATGGATAGCTTGTTTGCCTTCGCAAACGATAAAGAAAGCGTCGATAAGCTCGGTATACTTCTTCCCTATATCTGTCATTATTACGTTCTATACGTACATCCGTACTTTGATTACAACGGGCGGACGGCGCGTATGGTATCCTTCTGGCTCAGTTATATCCACAATACCTTTGGTGCTCCCGTTTTTATGAGCGAGGCGATCAACGAAAATAAGGGCGACTATTACAAGGCGATCTCCGAAACGCGGAACACAAATAACGATCTCACGTATTTTCTGATCTATATTCTGGAGACGTCGATCAAATACAGCTTGGTATATAAGAATATGGAGGAGATCCGAAACGAGCTGTTAAAAACCGGCGACACGCTGACAAGCACGGAATGGGGATACGTGAAAAAAATTATGATCCATAACCCAAACAATTATTTTAACTGCAGACTTTTTACCGAATATATCCATTCAAAAATGTCAAAGCAGGGCGTTTCCAAGATCTTAGACAATCTCACGGACTATGGGATCTTAACCAAGTCCAAAAACAAAAAACGAGAAACCATTTATAAATTCAATCCCACGCTGATCAGGTACGAATTCAATTAAAAAAGGATCCGAACAGATTCCCCAAGGCTTTCCTTCTCTGTTCGGATCCTTTCGTTTTTCGTTGTAGGGACCGGCAATCGTTTTCCCCGAGCGGTAGGGGAGGGGCTTGCTCCTCCCGCGAAAAAAGACCGTAGAGGATGGGCTTTCTCCGACCGGTAGGAGCGGGGGATATGCAACGCTATGCGTTGATGATATACACGACGCCGCCGTGATGATATACAGCCCAAGGGGCTGATGATATGCAAGGCTTTGCCTTGATAATGCTCGCAAGGTCTTTCCCTCTCTGTTCGGATCCTTTCGTTTTTCGTTGTAGGGACCGGCAATCGTTTTCCCCGAGCGGTAGGGGAGGGGCTTGCTCCTCCCGAAACCGCCTTCATTTGGTTTTGTAATACCATTTCGTCGGGTTTTCGTGAACGTATTTTCTTCGTGTTTCGTAGTCCTCTTTGTCGCGGACGATATGTTCGGCGAACGAGCGTTGGAACATTTTTTCTATTCCGTATCTTTGTTTGCATTGGCGCGAGGTCAAGGATTTAAACGCACAGATTATATCACTCAAGGTGGGGGAGGGAGCGGATTGATCCACCGTTTTTTTGAGTTGAATGATCATATGGATATGATCGGGCATTATGACGTAATCCGTTACGGTAACACCCCGATAACCGACTTCAAGAAGCATGATCTGCTCTTTTGCGATTTTGCCGCAGGGCTTTAATTCGGTTGTATATTCGAGAGGCACGGATTCGGGAGGAGCAAGCCCCTCCCCTACCGGATGTGCGATGATCTCCGATAATATCGGTTGACGGTCCCGGGTGCATATCGTTACAAAATACACGCCGGAACTACTGTAATCATAATTCTTTAATCTTGTTGACTTGCGCTTCGGTAATTCCTTTTCGCTTTCCATTTTTCATCTTCCAATGTGTTTTTTTCTTTTCATACCGAAATATGGCGAAAGAAGCAATCTCGGTGAGAAGCGGTGGTAGGGGAGGGGCTTGCTCCTCCCGCGAAAAAAGACCGTAGAGGATGGGCTTGCTCATACTCCGTGCGACGGAAGTCCGCTATGCGAACTCATAACTTGCCCATAGGGCAATCATAACTCTTTTGACTCGCAAGAGTTAAAAGTGATGAGCCGACAAGTCGGCGTGATGATTTCGCTCCGCGAAAGTGATGAATTGCTACGCAATGTGATGAGTTTGGCTTTGCCAAACGTGATGATCAAGTGAAGCGTGTCTGCAAGCTCGCTTGCAAGCACGCGAGCGCAGATTGCGCCGCGAGCGCTTCGGTGAAAGCCGAAGCAGGGCGCAACGCGCCAAAGTCGTAAGACTTTTAGGCTCGCAAGGCGTATGATACACTCGCCCATCCAACCTCAAACGAGGCGAAGCCTCTCATCACGAGGTTTACCTCTCATCACGCGCCATAGGCGCTCATAACTTGCCCGTAGGGCAATCATAGTTGCTATACCTATTTTGTCTCAAAATAGGTATAGCTTCCCTCTCCGATCTCATATTTTCCGCTCGGCAAAAGAACGGTTGCCACGGTGTTTTTCGGCACGGTGAATTCGTAGCGCACTCTGTCCTGCTCAAAGTAATACGCCGAGGAGAGCCGGCCGTTTTCGGTTTTCAGAGAGGCATACAGATGGTCGCCGAAGCGCGGATCGGGCGTGGGACGGATCCAAAGGTGCGTATACCCTGCCGTGCCCTCGGCGTTCTGCACGCCTGCGATCGCGCCGAAGATAAAGTCGTATACCGAGCCGTAGGCGTAATGGTTGAAGGAATTCATCGACACGGGCCAGAACGTTCCGTCCTCCTTCATTCCGTCCCAATGCTCCCACATCGTGGTGGCGCCGTGATTCACGCTGAAGAGCCAGGAGGGATAGCTTTCCTGAAAGAGCAGGTCGAGCGCGGTTTGCATCTGTCCGTTCTCGGCGAGCGCCCAAAGCAGATTGCCCGTGCCGAGGAAGCCCGTCGTCAGATGGGTGCCATTGTCGCGGATCATTTTTGCAAGGTGGGCGGCGGTCGCCGCGCGCTCGCTCTCCTCACAGAGCCCGAAGCGAAGCACCAGGGCAAGCGAGGTCTGCGTGACGCCCATCACGGG
This sequence comes from Clostridia bacterium, assembly GCA_017938425.1. Lineage (GTDB taxonomy): Bacteria > Bacillota > Clostridia > Oscillospirales > CAG-272 > UBA1740. Next base: position 5,440 of record JAGBBQ010000104.1, read on the forward strand.
GCGGTTGGTGGCGAGGCCGTCATATTTCGGATAAAGCACGGTGAGGCCGTCCTTCATAAAGGTCTTGCGGAAGGCGGCCTTCTGCCTTGCGCGAAGGTCCTCGTATTCCCGCATATCCATACCGAGCACGCGCCCTGCCTTGATCAGCAGCCCCGTCACGTAATAGAAGTACGCCGATGCGATCAGATCGTTCTGCGTTGCGCCGTAGAGGCAGCCCTCGATATGCGCGTTCTCCATACCGAGCCAATCGCCCCAATGCGCGTCGCCGAGCCAGAGCGCCTCCTCCTCGCCGCGCGTGCGAACGTAGTCCACCCACGCCTTCATCATCGGGAAATGCTCCGAGAGCAGCGCCTTGTCGCCATAGGCAAGATAGATCTCCCAGGGGCAGATCACCCCCGCATCCGACCAACCCGCCGCATAGCGGTCGCTGCCGTCCTTATCAATATGAATAAAGGGCACGATGCGGTGGATCGCGCCGTCCTTCTCCTGCTCGAGCGCCATATCCGTAAGCCATTTCTCAAAAAAGCGCTTGACGTTATAGTTCAAGGTTGCCGTGCGGATAAAGATCTGCGCATCCCCCGTCCAGCCCACGCGCTCGTCACGCTGGGGGCAGTCGGTCGGGATATCGAGGAAGTTGCTTCTCTGCCCCCAGACCACGTTCTGATAGAGGCGGTTGATCTTCGCGTTTCCCGTATGGAAGTCGCCCGTGCGCTCCATATCCGAATACACCGCCACCGAGGTAAAGGCCGAGAGGTCCACCTCGTCATAGGGGTATTCATCCAGCCGCACGTAGCGGTAGCCGTAGAAGGCGAAGAAGGGGCGAAGCAGGTTCTCGCCGTCCTTCAGTATATAGGTGGCAAGGCTTTTCGCATCGCGGTAGTTTTCATTATAAAAATTGCCGTCGCGGTCAAGCACCTCGCCGTGCGAGAGCACGATGCGCTGCCCCGCCTTGCCCTGCATACGGATCTCCACGTAGCCCGCAAGGTTCTGCCCGAAGTCCAGCACTCTTTCGCCCTTCGGCGTGACGATCAGCCGCGCAGAAAAGCGTTCCTGCCTTCTGATCCATTCTCCCTGATGGCGCACCGTGGGGGTGGTGACGGTGGGATCAAGCGAAGCATTGCCGAGGAGCGCGGGCGTGTGCGTGAGATCATAGATCTCGCCGCCGTACAGCGTGGATTCCAGCACGGGTGAGGAATAGATCGAGAAGCTCTCGTCCGTGCCGATCACGGTCCGCGTGCCGTCCGCATATTCGAGCGTCAGCTCCGCGATCACGCTCACGTGGTCGGTATAGATATGGAACTGCACCTCGCTTGCCGCCCAGCCGTTGCCGACCGAGAGCGCGAGGGTATTCTCACCCTCCGCAAGCCATGCCTTCACGTCGTATTCCTGCACCATCAGACGGTGATCGTAGGCGGTAAAGCCGGGGGTAAAGAGCGCGTCGGTGGTCTCCTTGCCGTTCAAGTAAAGATAATAAAGCCCCACCGCGGTGGCACGCGCCGTCGCACGCACAAGCCCCGATCCGACGAAAAAGCGCCGCGCAAAAATCGCCGTGCCCGACGGGCAAAGCGCGCGTGCCGTGATCCATTTTGCAGACTCGAATTTTACAGAAGTATCCATTTTTTCAACCTCTTTGTATGTGAAATGTAAATAATTGTTGCTATATTTGCGTTCTCACCGTAGGCGCTCATAACTTGCCCGTAGGGCAATCATAACTTTTTTCTTGCCCTTCGGGGCAATCATAACTTCGGAGCTACGTCCACCGTATCTCCGAGATGGAGTGAATAAACACGAATATATTTCGGCTTTCTTCCGAACATTTCCTCTACCGCGAGGGCGTAATAGGAGAGCTGCTCGGCGTGCTTTTTGCCGAGGATCTCGGCGGCGAGCGCCCGATCCGAGAGCGCCTCGCGCGGAAGGCGGTCGGTCTTATAATCGATCAGAGAAAGATCGCCGTTTCCGTCCTCGAAAAGGCAGTCGATAACGCCCTGCACGAGGATGCGATGCGCGGCGAGCGCCGCACGCTTTTTCTCATCCTGCGTAAAGAGCGTGGCGGGCATCCTTGCGTGGAAGCGCATCTCGCGGTGCACCGCGCGCGCCGAAAGGATCTCGTCAAGAAGGCGGCTTTCGGTGAAGCGCTTGATCTCGTGCATACGCACGCGCTCTGCCTCCTCACGAGAGATGAATTTTTCGTCGATCAGCCTTGCAAGCTCCGCCTCCGCGCCCTTCGTGTGCAATGCGGCAAAATCGCAGAACTGCAGAAAAAGGTGCGTTGCGATGCCCCGCCTTGCGCTCTCCTCTTCTCGCTTGCCCGTGATAAACGCGGGCAGGGTGGGCGCGTGGGTCTCGGCTTCCTCCTCCACGGGCGCGGTGGGAAGCAGCGAGACGTCCGTTTCCTTCTCTGCTTCGAGCGGACGGTCGAGGAGCGCGTCCTTCAGCGCGGAGACCGAGAGCTTTCTCGGGATCTTGTCAAAGGGGGCGTGGCTATAGGTATAGGTGAAGCGCCTTTCGTATTCGCGCACCTCCGCCTCGTCGATCGGAGGGGCGGCATTCGCATTCTCTTCGATCGGCGGCTGCTCGGGTATTTCCTCTGCGGGGGATGCCGCCTGCGTTACGCCGACGGTATGCACGGGCACGCCGGTCTCGGCGGCGAGCATGATTTTCATAAAGGAGCGCATCCGCGAGAGCGAGAATGCGTCAAGATACGGCAGCTGCTCCTCCACGGCGGCAATATAATCCTCGGGCAGAGAGCGCCCCGTGCTTCCGAAAATATAGAGCCGCTCTCTGGCGCGCGTAAGCGCCACGTAGAGCACGCGCAACTCTTCCTCGAAGCCGCGCTCGGCGCGCCGCTTTGCGATCGCGGCGAAGGCAGGGTTCTCCACCAGCGAGAGCCCCGAGCGGTCGCGCAGGCGGAAGGCAAGCCCAAAGCCCTCCACGTAGGCGAAGGGTCCCTCCTGACGGTCGCTCAGCTCGCTGCCGCAGCCCGCGATAAAGCAGACGGGATATTCAAGCCCCTTCGAGGAATGCACCGTGATCAGCTGCACGGCATCCTCGTCTGCCTCGGCAGAGCGCTTCGCATCAAAGTCGGTATTGCTTTCAAGAAGATTGTTGACGTAATGAATGAAGCTGTAGAGCCCCGAGAAGCCGCCCGCCTCGTAGCGCACGGCATATTCCTTCAGAAGAAGGAGATTGTCGCGCCCGCCGTTCTTCACCGCAAGCGAGAAGAGCGAGCTTTCGGCGTAAAGCCTTGTGAGAAGCGCATCCACGCGCATTCCCTCTGCCATCAGGCGGTAATGCGAAAGCGAATGAAGGAAGTCGGCAAGCCGCTTATCCTCGGGATGCGCCTCGGCATAGGCGGTGACGGCGTAGTAAAGGCTCTTATCCCGCTCGGCCGCGGCGCGGTAGCGCACGAGATCGTCCGCTGTGAAGCCGTAAAGCGGCGAGCAGAGCAGCCCTGCGAGATAGATATCTCTGTGGGGGTTATCGATGGTGTTCAGAAGGCAGAGGCAGAGAAGCACCTCGGGCGCGAGCAGAAGGCTCTTTTCCTCGCCCATAGCGGCGGGAATTCCCATTTCGGCAAACACCCTTTTATAGACCGGGCCCTTCGTGCGCAGTGCGCGGAAGATGACCGCGATATCCTTCGGTCGGATGGACGTGCCGTCGTTCTTTTTCTCGCCGTCAAGCAGGGAGAGGATCTTCTCGCCCACGGCGCGCGCCTCCGCCTCCACGGCATCCATACGCTCCTCGCCGTCCTCCTCGGCATCCGCCACGGGGGGCGCGACCAGCGTGATCTCGGGCACGGCATCCCCCACGGGGGCGAGCTTCGAGAAGGCGAGGCGATCGCCGTCCACGTAGCCGATGCTCTCGCCGAGCAGGCCGAACACGCGGTCAAACACGCCGTTGACAAAATCGACCACGCCCTTGTCGCATCGGAAGTTTCTTGACATAAAGATGCTCGCCGTGTGCGAGCGCCCCGCCTTCTGAAGAGGCGGGAAGGTGTTCTTCATTTCGGCAAAGATGGTCGGATCGGCGCTGCGGAAGGAATAGATGCTCTGCTTGATATCGCCGACCATAAAGCGGTTGTTCGGGCGGGAGACCGCCTCAAAAACGAGGTTCTGCAGGCGGTTGACGTCCTGATACTCGTCGATATAGACCGCGCTGTAGCGCTCGGAGAGCTCCCTTGCATACGCCGAGGGGGTATCCCCGTCCCAAAGGCATCGGTAGGCGTAGCGCTCAATATCCGCGTACTCGCAAAGGCCGCGTCTTGCCTTCTCTTCGCGAAAGGCAAGATCAAATTTTTCGAGAAAAATGCAGAGAATTTCAGTATATTTGTAAAGATTTGTGTACAATTCCTTGAATTGCTCGGGGGTATAGAGGAAAAAGCTCTTCTGATAGGCGGCGAGCGTTTCCTTATATTCCTTGCGCATACGGATCGCCGCCTCGACCGTCTCGGTCTTGTATTCCGCAGGGATCGGGCTCTGCCGCCCGAAGGTGACGGAGGCGATCATCGCCTGCATTTTCGCATAGCTCTCGGCACTTGACAGCTCATAGAAGAAAAGCTGCTCCTCGGCAAGGAGCGCGTGCAGAGCCGAGATGCCCTTGCCCTCCAAGGGGAAGGCGGCAAGAAGCCTCTGCAATGCGTTCGTATAATGCGCCGCCATCTCGCGCGTGCGTGCGACGATATAGCCGCCGAGGCGCGTTTTCTCCGCGCTCTCGTAATGCAAAGGGTCGTATTCCGAAAGCAGCGCGCGCAGAGATCGGATGCCGTCCTCGTGCGTTTCGCATTGGCGGTAGAGCGCAAGGAGCGTGGAGGAGAGCTCACCGTCCGCCTTCACTCTCGTCAGGCAGTCCGAAAGCTCGGCAAAGGCATCGGGCTCGATCTCGCCCGCAAGGTCCCCCTCGTACGCCGCCGCGATCAGTGACTCCAGCACCGCGCCGCCGAGAAGCTCTGCCTCGGCCGCATCCGCGATGCGATAGCTCGGCGGTATGCCGACCGCGCCCGTATTCGCGCGCAGGACCGTGTTGCAGAAGGCATCGATCGTGCAGATGGTCGCCGACGGCAAAAGCAGCAGCTGCCTCTGCAGCCGCGCGTTGCCCGGGTTTTGCTTCAGCGCCTCGCGGATCGCCGCCCCGATGCGCTCCTTCAGCTCGCCGACCGCCGCATTCGTGAAGGTAACGATCAAAAGCTCGCTGATGTCCGCGGGATCCTCCTCGTCAAGAAGAGAGGCAATGATGCGCTTCGTCAGCGTCGCGGTCTTGCCGCTGCCTGCCGCGGCCGAAACCAAAAGCGTTTTATCTCTCGTATCCACAGCGGCCTGCTGCTCGGGTGTCAATGCCATAATCTCTCTCCCTTTCGTTTTTATGCTTCATGTTGTAAGATGCCGTTCTCCATCCAAGCACCGTCTACATAGGGGACGGCAGGTTCTGTCAAAAGATGCCGTTCCCCATCCAAGCGTCGTCTGCACAGGGGACGGCAGGTTCCGCGCGAGAAGTGTCGTTCTTCGCCCCGTGAAGCCGTACAAGGGTACGGCGAGGGGCGAAAACGGCAGTAGAAAAAGTCCATTAAAACGGAGAAATCCGCAGGATTTCCACCTTAGCGCCTTTTGTGCTCCCATTTATGCCAAAGCCCTTTATAATTTTTCGGACTTTTTCGGTCTCGCCGAAAGATGCCGTTCCCCATCCAAGCGCCGTCTGCACAGGGGACGGCAGGTTCCGCGCGAGAAGTGTCGTTCTTCGCCCCGTGAAGCCGTACAAGCGTACGGTGAGGGGCGAAAACGGCAGTAGAAAAAGTCCATTAAAACGGAGAAATCCGCAGGATTTCCACCTTAGCGCCTTTTATGCTCCCGTTTATGCCGAAGCCCTTTATAATTTTTCGGACTTTTTCGGTCTCGCCGAAAAATGCCGTTCCCTACCTCGGGAATTGTTTTTGAGGACGGATAGCCAACCCCTCCTCGCAGCTCTCCACTCTTCCCAGCGCAAAAAAGCCCTCCGCATCGCACATACGCAGATAGGTTCCCTCGGCATCGCTGCGCCCGAGCTTTTTGAGATAGATGGGCAGGCCGTTTTTGGCAAGCCTTGCAAAGAAGGGGGGCAAAACCACCGCGCCGTGCTTCATAAACACGTGCTCGACGGGCAGCAGCGCCGCTTCCCTCTGTGCCTCGGTCATATTTTCCAGCGCCTCGAGGGTGTATGCATCCGCGAGCGTGAAGCCCGATGCCTCCGCGCGGCAAAGCGTTTCCATCACGCCGCCGCAGCCGAGCGCCTTGCCGATATCGGCGCAGAGCGTGCGGATATAGGTCCCCTTCGAGCAGACCACGTCCAGGCGGTAGGCATCCTCCGCCACGCGCGCCGCATCGAGGCGATGGACCGTGATCGGCCTTGCCTCTCTTTCAATTTCAATGCCCGCACGCGCGAGGTCGCAAAGCTTTTTGCCCCCGACCTTCAGCGCGCTGACCATCGGCGGCACCTGCATGATTTCGCCGCGAAAGCGCGAAAGAGCCTCCATCACCATAGCCTCGCTCGGAATGGGTGCGCCCGTATAGGAAAGCGTGCCCGTGATATCCTCGGTATCCGAGGTGAGCCCCAGGCGCAGCGTCGCGATATAATGCTTGTCCGAGGAGAGCATATACTCTCCCGCCTTCGAGGCGTTTCCGATAAGGATGGGGAGCACCCCCGTGGCAAGCGGATCCAGCGTGCCCGTATGCCCCGCCTTTGCCGCGCCGAGCAGACGCTTGACGCGCGTGACCGCCGTCTGCGAGGTCATACCCTCGCCCTTATGCAGAACCAAAATTCCGTTTTTCATTCATTCCTCCGCGCGCTGTGCGCATAATTCTTTTTTATATTTTAGCATACGCGAGGGAAAAAAGCAATGCTTTTCGCGTGCCGACCCCAAAAAGCTCTTGAAAAATACGTTACTTTGTGTTAGAATATAGCAAAAAGCTTTTTAAGGAGAAAGAAATGAAAGCAGTAATCACCGTTATCGGCAAGGACCGCGTGGGCATCATTTCGATGGTCAGCACCGAATGCGCCGCACACAGCGTCAACGTCATTGACATCAGCCAGACCGTTCTCGACGGATACTTCACCATGATCATGGTAGTGGAGATCTCCGAGATGAGCACGAGCTTCTCCGCCTTTGCGGAGCATCTCGCCGAAAAAGGCCGCGAAAACGCTCTGGATATCCGCGTGATGCACGAGGATATCTTCAACGCAATGCATAGAATTTAAGAGGGCTGCGCCGTGATCAATACACAGGATATCTTACAAACCATCAAAATGATCCGCGAGGAGAACCTTGACATCCGTACGGTTACGATGGGTATCTCGCTTTTCGACTGTATTTCGGACGATCCCGCGCGCCTCGAGATGAAGATCTACGATAAGATCACCACCAAGGCAAAGGATCTTGTGCGCGTTTGCGAGGAGCTGGAGCACACCTACGGCATTCCGATCGTGAACAAGCGCATCTCGGTCACTCCCATCTCCTACGTGGGCGCAAATCTCTCCTCCGCCGGCTACGTGCGCCTGGCACAGATCCTGGAGCGCGCCGCCAAGACGCTCGGCGTGAACTTCATCGGCGGCTTCTCCGCCCTCGTGCAGAAGGGCGCGACCAAGGGTGCCGAGGCGCTGATCGAGGCGATCCCCGAGGCGCTGACCGTGACCGACCACATCTGCTCCTCCGTCAACGTCGCCTCCACCAAGGCGGGCATCAATATGGACGCCGTGCGCCGTATGGGCGAGATCATTAAAATGACCGCGGAGAGCACGCGCGACCGTGATTCGATCGGCTGCGCCAAGCTCGTCGTTTTCGCGAACATCCCCGAGGATAACCCCTTTATGGCAGGCGCGATGCACGGCTTCGGCGAGCCCGACACCGTGATCAATGTCGGCGTCAGCGGTCCCGGCGTGGTTGCCGCCGCGATCAAGGCGGCGGGAGACTGCGACTTCTCCACCCTTGCGGACACCGTGAAGAACGTCGCCTTCAAGATCACCCGCGTCGGCCAGCTGATCGCAAAGGAGGCGGCAAGACGCCTGAACACCCCCTACGGCATCGTGGACCTTTCGCTCGCACCCACCCCTGCGGCGGGTGACTCCGTGGCGGAGATCCTTGAAAATATGGGCCTTGCCTGCACGGGCACGCACGGCACCACCGCCGCGCTCGCGCTTCTCAACGATGCGGTGAAGAAGGGCGGCGTCATGGCTTCCAGCCACGTCGGCGGTCTCTCGGGCGCCTTCATCCCCGTTTCCGAGGACAGAGGTATGATCGACGCCGTGAAGGCAGGCACGCTCTCACTCGAAAAGCTCGAGGCGATGACGGCGGTCTGCTCCGTCGGTCTCGATATGATCGCGATTCCCGGAGACACCTCGGCGGCTACCATCTCGGGCATCATTGCCGACGAGATCGCCATCGGCGTCGTCAACACCAAGACCACGGCGGTGCGCGTGATCCCCGCCATCGGCAAGCGCGTGGGGGATGACGTGGCGTTCGGCGGCCTGCTCGGCCACGCGCCGATCATGCCCGTAAGAGAGGCATCCTGCGAGGCGTTCATCGCGCGCGGCGGCCGCATTCCCGCACCGATCCACTCTCTGAAAAACTGATTATTGTAAATATAAATTGTCAAATCAAGGGTTTTGCTTCCTGTTTTATGCGGTTGCAAAGCCCTTTTTGGAGAAAAACGAATGAAACATATTCCAAAGGGACTCGCGCGCACGCGCCTTGCCTGCTATATGGGCTATTTTACGAACGCCTCGGTCTGCTGCGTGCCGCCCCTGCTTTTCGTCACCTTTCACGAGTGCTACGGCATCTCCTATACGCTGCTCGGCACGCTGATCGCCGTGAACTTCTTTACCCAGCTGCTCGTGGATCTTCTCTGCACCGCGCTTTCGAAAAGATACCGCGTGGAGCGCGCGCTTCCCTTCGTGCCGCTGCTGCTCTCGCTCGGGCTTGCGCTCTACGGGCTTCTACCCCTTATCCTCCCCCGCGCCGCGTATCTCGGGCTGACCGTCGGCACGCTGATCTTCTCGGTGGCGGCAGGGCTTTGCGAGGTGCTTCTGAGTCCCACCGTTGCCGCCATCCCCTCGAATAACCCCGGCAGGGATATGAGCATTCTGCATTCGCTCTTCGGCTTCGGCGTTGTCGCCGCGGTGCTGATCAGCACGCTCGTGCTGCATTTTCTCGGCAGGGAGCGCTGGCATATCCTGATGCTGATCCTCGCCGCCCTGCCCCTGATCCCCACGGTGCTCTTCTTCACCTCCCCGATCCCAAAAATGGAGCCCTCCGCACCCCCTTCGGAGGCAAAGGAGGGCGGCAGGCGCCGCCGCCTTGCGCTCGCGCTCTGCGTCGGCTGCATCTTCTTCGGCAGCTGCGCGGAGAACACGATGAGCAACTGGCTCTCGAGCTATATGGAGAACGCGCTCGGTATTGAAAAGGCGGTGGGCGATATGATCGGCGCGGCAGGCTTTGCTCTGCTGCTCGCCCTCGTGCGCATTCTGTACGCACGCTTCGGTAAGGACGTGCGCCCCGTGCTGCTCGTCGGTATGATCGGCTGCTTTTTCTGCTACCTCGTCGGCGGTCTTGCCGCGGGTGCGGTGCTGCCTCTGATCGCCTGCATTCTCGTCGGCATCTTCTCCTCGATGCTCTGGCCGGGTACGCTGATCCTGATGGAGGAGAACGTGAAGGCGCCGGGCGTGGCGGCGTTTGCCCTGCTTGCCGCGGCAGGCGACCTCGGTGCGGC
>JAGBBQ010000105.1 GCA_017938425.1 Clostridia bacterium
CCTTCGGCGGCCGCGTGATCGCCGAGACTGCGCCCTTCGCGGACGGCGAGATGCTCTGCCGCGAGGTGGACGTTGCGCTCGCCGAATGCCGTATGCAGAGCGAGCGCGCCGAGGAATGCAAGGAGACGGCCGTCCCGTTCTCGCTTCCCGTGGAAAAAACGCGCATCACCCATCCCCCGAAAAGGCTTTCCTTCCTTCCCGAGGGCGAGGCGGCGCGCAAAGAGCGCTTTGCCGAGATCCTTGAGATACAGACGCGCGGCCTCGCCGCGCGCTTTACGCGCGCCTATGCGAAAAGCGGCGTGATCGGCGTGTCGGGCGGTCTGGACTCCACCCTGGCACTCCTCATTGCCGTACGCGCGGCGGATCGCGTAAAAATGGACAGAAAACAGATCGTCGCCATAACGATGCCCGGCTTCGGCACGACGGCACGCACCAAGGGCAATGCGGAGAAGCTCTGCGAGGCGCTCGGCGTTACCCTTCGCACGGTGGATATCACCGAGGCGGTGCGCGTGCACTTCAAGGACATCGGGCACGACGAAAAGAATATGAACGTCGTTTTTGAAAACGCCCAGGCACGCGAGCGCACGCAGATCCTAATGGATATCGCCAACGCGGAGAACGGTCTGGTGATCGGCACGGGCGACCTCTCCGAGCTTGCCCTCGGCTTCGCGACCTACAACGGCGACCATATGTCGATGTACGCGCCGAACGCGGACGTGCCGAAGACCCTGATGCGCCATCTCGTTTCCCACCTTGCGAACGAGGCGGAGCGTGCAGGCAAGGGTGAGGAGGCAGGCGTCCTGCGTGACATTCTCGCTACCCCCGTCAGCCCCGAGCTGCTTCCTCCCACGGAGGACGGCGAGATCCTGCAATGCACCGAAAGCATCGTCGGCCCCTACGAGCTGCACGATTACTTCCTCTACCATCTGGTGCGCAACCGCTTCTCTCCCGATAAGATCTTGCGCCTTGCGAGCGAGAGCTTCAAGGGGGTCTACGAAAGAGAGGCCGTGAAGGGATACCTTAAGATCTTCCTTCGCCGCTTCTTCTCCCAGCAGTTCAAGCGCTCCTGTCTGCCCGACGGGCCGAAGATCGGGGAGGTGACGCTCTCGCCGAGAGGCGGCTTCGTTATGCCGTCAGATGCGAGCGCTTCGCTCTGGATCTCCGCACTTGAAAACGAATAAAACGCAGAAAAAGAAAACAATTGTTTGCATAATGGATATTTTTGATTTATTTAAGAAGATCGAGAGCAAGAAGCCGGAGGCAAATGCGCCGATCGAATTTCTGATTGCAGGGCTCGGAAACCCCGGCAAGGAATACGAGAGAACGCGCCACAACGTCGGCTTCGTCGCGATCGACGCGATCGCAGCGCGCGCAGGTGTCAAAATCGACCGCGCAAAGTTCAAGGCGCTGATCGCCGAGGTAACGCTCGGCGGCCGCCGCGGGCTTCTGATGAAGCCGCAGACCTTTATGAACCTCTCGGGCACCGCCATCGCGGAGGCGGCATCCTTTTATAAGATCCCACCCGAGCGCGTGCTGGTGCTCGTGGACGATATCAGCCTCGCGCCCGGCGTGATGCGCATCCGTCGCAAGGGCTCTGCGGGCGGGCACAACGGGCTTAAAAGTATCATCGCGGAGCTTGGAAGCCAGGAATTTCCTCGCATCAAGCTCGGCGTCGGTCAGAAGCCCTCGCCCGATTACGATCTCGTGAGCTGGGTGCTCGGCAAGCTGCCCGAGGCGGATAACAAGGCGTTTCTCGACTCGCTTTCCGACGTCGCGGCCGCCGCGGAGCTCTGCGTGAAGGGTGAGACCGAGGCGGCGATGTGCCGCTTCTCGCACTGATGTCGGCTATGCGTATCACACAGCTCATACGGTGCGACCGTGAATACAAGGGCGTGGTGCTCGCCCTCGGCGAGCAGCTGCGTGCCGAGCGCCCCCTGCCGCTGGTCATCAACGGCCTGCAGGGCGGCGCGTCCGACGCCTTCATTGCCGAGCTCGTGCAGGACGGACGCGCGCTGACCAAGGCACCTGTGCTTCTTTTTGCGGAGAACGAGGATGCCGCCGAGCGCGTGACCGCGCTTCTTCTGCGCGCTTCGCTGCATGCACGGCATTTCAAATCCCGCGATCTCATTTTCCATAGCATTTCCGCCTCCCACGATACAGAGCGTGAGAGGCTTTCGGTCTTATCCGAGCTTTGCCGCGGCACGCTTGACGCCATCGTCACCACCCCCGCGGCGGCACTGCTCTACACGATGCCAAAGGATACGCTCCTCTCCTCCTCGGTCTCGCTCGCCGTCGGCGACGAGATCTCCCCCGACCTTCTGCAGCAAAGGCTGACCGCCCTCGGCTTCACCGCCGTGGATATGGTGGAGAGCGCGGGGCAGTACGCGCGCCGCGGCGGCATTCTGGACATCTATCCGGATGCAGAGCTTGCACCCGTGAGGATCGAGTTCTTCGGTGACGAGATCGACCGCATGGAGAGCTTCGACCCCGAGACCCAGCGCGTGAGTGCCCCCTGCGAGCGGCTCGAGATCCTGCCCGCGGCAGAGGTCCCCGTGACGGAGGCGGCGCGCGCCGCGATCGTGAAAGCGCTCGAAAGGCTCAGAAAAAATGCCGCCGAGCCCGAAACGCAGGCAAGGCTTGACAGCGAGCTTTCCGCGGCAAAAAGCAACCTTCCGCTTCCCTTCCGCGACCGCTTTCTCGGTCTGATCTACGAAAACCCCTCTACGCTCCTTTCCTATTACGACGAGAGCGCGCGCCCGCTCGTGATGCTGCTCGGCACAGCGGCGGCTGAGGAAAATCTCAAGCGCTTCTCCTCGCATATAGAGGACGAGCGCTCTACGCTTCTCTCTCTTGGGCTGACCACCGAAAAAGCCGCCGCCTTCGCGGGCAAAAGAGCCGATATCGACGCCTTTCTCTCGCGTGCCGTGCCGCTGCACCTAAATCCCTTCTCGGGCGGTGTTTCGGGCAGGCTCGGCGGTCTCTTTGGCTTTCGCTCGCGGCGCACCGTTGCCTACGGCGATAACGGCGCTATGCTGCGCGAGGATCTTCTCACCTTCCGCAAATCCCTCTACCGCACCCTCATCGTTTGCGAAAACAAGGCAGGCGCAGAGTCTCTGAAGGACTCGCTGACCGCGGATGACATCGCCGTGGTTTCTCTCTATGATATTGATAATATTGACTATAATTCTTTACAAAACGGCGGTATTTACATCGTTGTCGGCCAGATAGACGAGGGCTTTGATCTTTTGATGCCAAAGATCGCCGTGCTTTCGATGCACAAGGATCTCGGCCGCGCCGTGATGGCGAACCGCCGCAGAGCACGGATCCTGAAGCGTGCGGGCGGTGCGGGGCAGAGGCTGCTCTCGCACGCCGATCTCTCGGTCGGCGACTACGTGGTGCACGCCAATTACGGCATCGGCCTTTTTGAGGGCATCCAGGCGGTGACCGTCGGCGGCATTACGCGCGATTACATTACCATCCGCTACGCGGGCACGGATAAGCTCTTCGTTCCCTGCGATCGGCTGGAGATGATCGGCAAATACATCGGCGCAAGGGACAAGGACGGCAAGGTCAAGCTCTCCTCGATGGGGGGCACGGATTGGTCGCGCACCAAGGCGCGTGCCAAGAGTGCCGCGAAGGATATCGCGAAGGACCTCGTCGAGCTTTACGCGCGCCGCCAGCGCACGCCGGGCTTTGCCTTTCCCCCCGACTGTGAGATGGAGGACGAGTTTGCCTCCGCCTTTGAATACGAGCCGACCGCCTGCCAGATGCGCGCCATCGAGGAGATCAAGGCGGATATGCAGAAGCCCATTCCGATGAACCGCCTGCTTTGCGGCGACGTCGGCTTCGGAAAGACCGAGGTCGCGCTTCGCGCCGCCTTCAAGGCGATCCTCGGCGGCAAGCAGGTCGCGATCCTCGTGCCGACGACCATTCTCGCCCTGCAGCACTACCAGACCGCACTCTCGCGTATGCGCGGCTATCCCGTGCAGGTGGAGATGCTTTCCCGCTTCTGCACTCCAAAGCAGCAGGAGGCGATCGTGCGTCGCGTGGCACGCGGTGAGACCGATATACTGATCGGCACGCACAAGCTTCTCTCCAAGCAGATCTCGTTCAAGGATCTCGGCCTTCTCATCATCGACGAGGAGCAGCGCTTCGGCGTGGCACAGAAGGAGAAGCTGCGAAGGCTTGCGGCAAACGTGGATACCCTGACGCTGACGGCGACGCCCATCCCCCGCACGCTGAATATGGCGATGAACGGCATCGCGGATATGTCGATCTTAGACGAAGCACCCGTGGACCGCCGCCCCGTGCAGACCTACGTGCTGGAGCATGACGATGCGACGGTGGCGGACGCCATCCGCCGCGAGCTTTTGCGCGGCGGCCAGGTTCTCTACCTTTATAACCGTGTGGAAAATATCGACCTGCTCGCAGGCAAGCTGATGAAGCAGTTCCCCGAGGCACGCATCGCCTACGCCCACGGGCAGATGGAAAAGGATGAACTCGAGGACATCTGGCAGATGCTCGTGCGCGGCGAGATCGATCTTCTCGTCTGCACCACGATCATCGAGACGGGCATCGACCTGCCGGGCGCGAACACACTGATCATCGAGAACGCCGACCGTATGGGCCTCTCCCAGCTGCATCAGATCCGAGGCAGAGTGGGGCGCGGCTGCCGCCAGGCGTATGCCTACTTCACCTACCGCGCGGGCAAGGTGCTCTCCGAGGTTGCCGAAAAGCGCCTCGCCACCATCCGCGCCTACGCCGAATTCGGCGCGGGCTTCCAGATCGCGCTGCGCGACCTTGAGATCCGCGGCGCAGGCAACCTGCTCGGTGCGGAGCAGCACGGCTATATCGACGGCGTCGGCTACGAGCTCTACGTCCGTCTTCTCTCCGAGGCGGTGCTCGAGGAGCAGGGCAAGACGCCCGCACCGCCCTTTGAGGCGACCGTGGACTTCCCGCTCGGCGCGCACATAGACGCGCACTATATCGCCTCCTCCTCCGCGCGTATGGAGATGTACAAAAAGATCTCCCTGATCGGCTGCGAGGAGGACCGTATGGATATCATCGATGAATTTACCGACCGCTTCGGCGAGCCGCCGCGCGAGGTCGTCACGCTGACGAAGCTCTCGCTCGTGCGTGCGCTCTCGGAGAAATGCCGCATCCGCCGCACCGAGCAAAAGGACGGCCGCCTGATCCTTACCCCCGAGGCGCCCGATCTTGCCGCCTGGTCCGAGGTTTTTGATAAGATCCCCGGGCTGATGCTGCGCGGCGCACCCACCCCGACGGTGACCTACCGTCTCGGCAAGGGGCAGAAGGGCGAGGACGAGGCGATAAGGATCCTCACCTGCTATCTGGCGGCCAAAGAGGCCGAAACGAAAGGAGAAAGCTGAATGAATGAAGAAAGCACAAAGCCGAAAAGCTCCCGCTTTTTAAGAAATTTCGTCATCCTGTTTTTAGCCGCGGTGCTATTGCTCGGCGCCGTTCTCGGCACGGTCACTCTCATCACGGACGCGAGGACCTATGCGCGCTACGGCGGCACGGTCGCCGATCGGGCGGCGTACTCCTACCTGGCGAGCAACTTCAAATTCAACTTCTGCCTGTCGCTTGCGGGCGTGGAGGGATTTGAGGACACCGAGGCCTTCTGGCAAACGAAGCCCGAGGGCGAGGAAAAGACCTACGGCGCGCTTCTTTCCGAGGGAACGAAGAATTATATCCGCCGCGTGCTCGTCTCAGCCGCGCTCTTCGACAGCGCCGCATCCGCGAGCGCAAAAAAAGAGGCACGGGCTGCCGCCAAGCGCGCCGCCGAGGAGATCCTCACCTACCGTGCCGACGGAGATAAGGCCGCCTTCAACACGCTGACCGCCGAATACGGCTACACCTACGCCGACCTTGAGGACATCGCGCTCCTTCTCTACAAGAGCGCCATGGCGCAGACGCTCTTCTACGGCGAGGGCGGTGCGAACGTGACCACCCGTCTTGCCGACTGCAACGCCTATCTTACCGAAAACTATACCGCCGTGCATCTGCTTTTTGTCCGTACTTCGACAACATTTGTTTACACCTTGGACGAAAGCGGCAACAAGATCGTGGAGATCGATGATAACGGAAACCCCGAGGAGCGCACGCTTAGCAACGAGGAGCGCGCAGAGCGTGAAGCGCTGATCGCAAGGCTTGATGGGGCGATCGGAAGCGACAATATGACCCCCGCGCTCCTGCGCGACGAGATGCAGAAGCATTACGCCACCGCCCCCGAGGGAACGAGTATGCTTTATTATTTCGCGGACAACGCCGCCTACACCGAGGCCTTTAATGCCGAGAACGGCGAGGGCATCGTGAATGCCGCGAAGAAAATGGCGATCGGCGCCTTTGAAAGGATCGACTACGAGGGCGGCGTCTGCTATATCTACAAAAGTGAGGTAGAGGAAAACGCCTTCGGCGTGCAAAGCTACGAGAGCTACTTTACCGACTTCTATCAAAATGCGGCGGACACCCTCTTTTCACAGGACGTAGAGCTTCTGATGGAGGACACCGTATTCAAAAAGCGTGCCGGGGAGATCTCCTTCACGGCCATTCCGTATAAAAATATTATTCGTGTGAGGTTCTGATCAATGAAAACATTTCTCGTCGCGCTCGGCGCGGTTGCCGTTCTTCTGGCGGTCGCCGTTCCGGGCTATATCCTGAAAAAGAAAAATATGGTAAGCGAGGACACGATGCCCGCGCTCTCCAAGATCCTTTTGTTCGTCTGCCAGCCCTGCCTCAGCATTTACACCTTCAAAAACGCGACCTTCTCGGTGCAGATGCTCGGCAACATCGGGCTTTTCGCCCTCCTTGCGCTGCTGGCGCAGCTATTGATGCTCGGCATCGCCTATCTGATCTTCCGCCGACGGATGAAAAACGCCCTCTACCGTATCGTAACGATCGCCTGCGCGCTTGCCAACTGTGCCTTCTTCGGCATCCCGATCCTCGAGGCGCTTTTCCCCGAAACGGCATCCGGCCTTCTCATCTACACCTCGGTATACGCCATTATAATGAACGTCATCGGCTGGACGCTCGGCGCCGCCATCATCTCGCAGAACCTCAAATACGTCAGCGTGAAAAAGATCTTTTGCAACCCCGCAATGGTCTCACTGCTGATCGCGATCCCCTTCTTTATTTTTGAGATCCCGCTTCCCGAGAGCCTTGACAGTATGGTCTCGCTGGTCGGAAGAATGGCAACGCCGCTCTCGATGCTCATTATGGGTATGCGCCTTGCCACGACGGATCTTAAGAGCCTCTTTACCACAAAGCAGATCTATATCTCCCTTGCGATGAAGCAATTTCTGATGCCGCTGCTGGCACTTCTGATGGTTGCCTTCCTCCCTCTGGACGGCGGTCTGAAGGCGGTGCTTTACATCATCTGCTGCTGTCCCTCCGCCTCCGTGGTGCTGAACTTCTCGGAGATCCTCGGCGAGGGGCAGAAGGAGGCGGCCGCCGCCGTCCTGCTCAGCACGATCACGAGCATCGTTTCCCTGCCCATTATGGTGCTGCTTCTCCCTATTCTATAATATTGTAAGCATAAAAAAAACCGCGCAACGAAGCCGTTGCGCGGTTTTCTTCAACCGTAGATATGTACAGTCGGAATTAGTCGGGAAGCATGGTGTTACCGTTGTTGAACAGGTTCTTCATTGCGGCTTCCTTCGGACCCTTAAGGGTGTTGTAGTAAGCCAGAATGGTGCTGCCCATCTGGTAATGCTTTCTGTCGAAGATATCGTGCCACTTCAGGTTGATCAGCGTCTTAGCGCCGTCATCGGGAGTGGTAACGGAGGTACCGTTATCGAACAGAGCGGAGGAGTCCTCATACGCCTTGTCGAAACCGGTGATAAGGCTGTCACGAAGCAGGTCGAGCATTGCCTTGTTCGCCTCCATCAGAGCCGCATCGGTAGAACCGCCACCTACGACGGAGAGGAGCAGCTCCTTCTCATAGTAGGTATCACGAACGTTTCTGGAGTGCGTGGACTGATAGTTCAGGAACGCGGAGCACTCAGCGAACTTCTCACTCTTTACAGAGATCGCGCCGATACGGCCGATGTTATGGATCTGCGTGGAGTAGATATCGTTGGTAGCCTCGTTGTAAGCGGTGTAAAGCGGAACGGGAACAACAAGGAAGCCCTTGCCGCCGTCGGTCTTCATGTTCTGGTAATCCTGATACTCAAGAGAACCAAGCATGATAACGCCGCCGAAGAGAACGCGGTTGGTGGTGAACTGCTCACGGATGTGAAGCAGAGCGTTGGAGAGACCGCCGTTATCGAACTTAGTGAAGCGAACGACACCGGGCTTAGCCATAAGGTTGTCAAGCGCGGTAGCGAAGTCGATCAGCTTCTGGTTGGTTGCCTCATAGGAGTAGGGAGAGTTGGTTCCGTCTGCCACGAAGGTGTTACCTGCAACCTTTCTCGCATCCGTCAGAAGACGAACGGAGGAGGTGTAAAGCAGACCTGCGGAGGACAGAGAGTGCTCAGCAACTGCAAAGCCCTTCTTCTCGGAGGTAACGCTTGCGTTGTCACCGTATACGGCACAGTACTGGATCATCTTCTCATAGGTCCACTGGCCTGCGGAAACCATTGCCGCAAAGTCGGTAGGATTCTTGGGAAGGTCAGCGGTAAGCTCCTCGAGCATGGTGATGTTCACGGGAACTACGTAGAATGCACGAACCAGGTCGATGAAGTAGTCGGATGCAACGAGGTACATCTTATCTTCCTTGATGGAAAGAGAGGTCATGTACTCGTACATGTAACCGGTGCTGTCACCGATGGTAGCGCCGTAATCCTCATCGTCTGCAAACTCGAAGTAGTTGGTATAGCTTGCGGTCTTCAGGTTTGCAAAGCAGCCTGCAAGGTATGCGCCGATCAGGTCGTATACGAAGTTGCAGTACATATCCGAGAAGATACCCTTATCCTGGTCAACCTGAATTCTGTTGAAGTTCTTGGACCAAGAATAGTTGGGATCGTTATCGGGGAGGAACTTGTAGTTGATGGTAAGCTTGGTTGCGTTGAACGCAGCGGTGTTTCTCTCAGCCGCAGCGATCTGCGTAAGAGAGGTCTTGTTACCTGCCTGACCTGCCATCCAGTTCTGGCAGCCGGAGGGAAGCTCCTGGCCGTTGGAGTGGTTGGTCATCTCAAAGGTAAGCGTGCCGCTCTCCCAAGGGAACTTGGTGTTGTCCGTTACGAACAGGCACTCATCGCAAAGACCGTCCTGGTTCTGGTCCTGATGTCCGCCTGCTGCAAGCAGAGAGCAGGAATAGTTCGCGCCGCAGTAGTCGCACTTGCCGTCCAGCTTCGCGTCCGCGTGCTTCGTGCAGGGAACCGCCTCGCCGCAGCCTGCGTTATCGCAGACCTGGTCGTGGTTACGGTCGATGTGCTTTACGCACTTCGAGTAGGTGCACCACTTGCAGAAGCCGTCCTCGTCGAGCTCGTGCACGCACGCAACAGCCACGCCACAGGTATCGCACTTCTGGTTGTGGTCGGCAACGGTGTGGTTGGTGCAGGTGCC
>JAGBBQ010000106.1 GCA_017938425.1 Clostridia bacterium
GCGTGAGGGGATTTATTTCATTTCACATCGAGCAGAGCGAGATATTTCACAATGTTCGACAGAACATTATTTCACATTTTGCGGAGCAAAATATTTCACTATATGCATTTGTGTCTACAAATGCAGTGCTTGCAAAGAAAAGAGGACAGAGAATGTAAAAACATTTTCTGTCCTTTTTCCTGTCGGTAGGTACTGTTTCCTTAAATTGAAAACTGTCCTTTAGAGCGACACCCATATACAGTCCGTATTTTTTTATATTTCTTCGATCTTTATGAGATTCGTATTGCCCGAATGCCCCGTTGTATCACCGCCGGTGATCACGATGCGGTCGCCCTTTGAAAGGCCGAGCACCTCGGCGGCGATCTTCTTTGCCGTATAGAAAAGCACGTCCGTGGAGGTGAACTGCTCGCAGGTCGCGGGGATAACGCCCCAGGAGAGCGAGAGCCTTCTCCAGGTGCTTTCGTTCGTGGTCAGACCGATGATCGGCACGGGAGAGCGAAAGCGCGAGACCATACGCGCCGTCATGCCCGAAAGAGAGCAGGCGACGATTGCCTTGGCGTCGATATCGATCGCCATACCGCAGGTGGAGTGCGAGATCGCGTCGGTCATATTGCGGATGCGGAAGTCCGCCTCGTGAAAGCGCTTTTTATAGTTGATGCTCGCCTCGGTGGTCTCGGCGATCTTCGCCATCGTCTGCACGGCCTGCACGGGGTGCTTGCCCGCCGCGGTTTCGCCCGAGAGCATAATGGCGCTCGTGCCGTCATAAACGGCGTTGGCAATATCCGAGATCTCCGCTCGCGTCGGACGGGAATTGGAGATCATAGACTCCAGCATCTCGGTGGCGGTGATCACGCGCTTGCCGAGCATACGGCACTTGGTGATCAGCTTTTTCTGGATGGTCGGCAGATGCTCGAAGGGGATCTCCACGCCCATATCGCCTCTTGCCACCATAATACCGTCACAGACCTCGCAGATGGACTCGATGTTATCCACGCCGGATTGGTTTTCGATCTTTGCGATCAGCTCGATGCTGCCCGCGCCGATCGATGCAAGGTATTCCTTGACGTCGAGAAGGTCCTGCTTGCAGGAAACGAAGGAGCAGGCGAGATAGTCGATGCCGTTTTCCACGCCGAAGCGTATATCCTCCTTATCCTGCTCGGAGAGATAGGGCTGCTTCATCACCTTGCCCGGGAAGCTCATGCTCTTGCGGTCGGAAAGCTCGCCGCCCGCGGTCACGCGGCATTCAATATCCGCGCCGCGGATATTCTCCACGATAAAGGAAAGAAGGCCGTTGTTCAGAAGGACCGTATCCCCCACGGAGAGCTCCTCGGGGAGCCTTGCGTAGTTGACCGAAACGCGCTCGATATTGCCGACGATCTCGTCGGTGGTGAAGGTGAAGCGGTCCCCGTCCGAGAGAAGGATCCTGCCGCCCTCAAAGGTCTTGATACGGTATTCGGGCCCCTTCGTATCCAGCATAATGGCAATGGGGAGACCCAGCGCCTCGCGCACCTGCTTGACGAGGTCGATGCGCCGCTTGTGCTCGGCGTGGGTGTTGTGAGAGAAGTTCAGTCTTGCGACGTTCATGCCCGCCGCACAGAGGCGGGAGATGATCTCCTTGGTTTCGCTCGCGGGACCGAGCGTGCATACGATCTTGGTTTTGCGCATAGGATCCTCCATTTATGATTAAAGAGCGTATTCTTCCTTTTCGGAGCCGATGGGGCTGACGATACTGTAGCCCACGTTGATGAGATGGTCCGCCACGCGCTCAAGTCCTGAGATCGCGGAGGAATAGTAGGGGCTGACCTCCATCGAGCAGCCGGATCAGGCTTTGCAAAAGCGCGAAGATTTCATCACCCGTAAGTACCATAATAATCTCCATTCTTATTTTTTTCCGATTCTTTCCCATTATACAATATGATTATACCATACGGTCGGCAAAGACGGAGTTAAGAAAAAAGGGGCGTCTCATTAAGAATCCAATAAAAACCGATTTAAATATAGAAGGCGGTAGGCTTTCAACCGCAAAACCAATGCAATAAAAAAGCGGAGGCACCGGCTTTACAGTGTCTCCGCTTGTTTTTTATTCGGTTATCCCCAAATGCGACAACCCTTTTCGTTCGTGATGGATCAGTCTTCCTTCTTGCCGGCGGAAAGCTTACCGATGGCATAGGTGGCACCCATAATGATGCCGATGATAAGAAAGATGCCGATCATACCGATGCCCATATATTTGAGATTGTTTACGAAGGACATGGGAACAAACTGTAATTTATCCATTTTGATCTCCTTTCTTTAGCCGAAGAAGCCAAGCACGAGCGCACCTGCGATAACGGATGCGATCTGGCCGGAAACGTTGACACCGATCGAATGCATAAGAAGGAAGTTCTCGGGGTCCTCCTTGAGGGCCATCTTGTGCACGATACGGCCGGACATGGGGAATGCGGAAATGCCTGCCGCGCCGATCATCGGGTTGATGGGATCCTTGCCAAGCACGCGCATAATGACGTTGTAGAGCTTTGCGAAGAGAACACCGCCCGCGGTATCCACGATGAAGGCGATAAGGCCCAGACCCATAATAAGAAGCGTTTCAAGGCTGAGGAACTGCTCTGCCGTCATATTGAAGGCGATCGTGATGCCGAGGAAGATGGTAACGAGGTTGGCGAGCACCTTCTGTGCGGTCTCGGAAAGAGAATCCAGCACGCCGCACTCACGGATCAGGTTACCGAACATAAGGAAGCCGATCAGAGAGCCCGCGCCGGGGGCAAAGATGCAGGCAACGATGGAGATGATGATGGGGAAGAGGATCTTCGTGGTCTTGGAAACGCTCTTCTGCTCGTACTTCATACGGATCCTTCTCTCCTCCTTGGTGGTGAGAGCCTTGATCACGGGAGGCTGAATGATCGGAACGAGCGCCATATAGGAGTAGGCCGCAACGGTGATCGCGCCCACGTAGTTCGAGCCGAGCTGGTTGGCAACGACGATGGAGGTAGGTCCGTCCGCCGCACCGATGATCGCGATGGAAGCGAAGTCCTTTGCCTCGGGGAAGAAGATGGATGCCATGCAAAGCGTGAAGAAGATACCGAACTGCGCCGCCGCGCCGAAGAGCATAAGCTTCGGGTTGTTAAGCAGAGGGCCGAAGTCGATCATCGCGCCGATACCGATAAAGAGGAGCAGAGGGAAGAGCTCGTTTGCGATACCCGCATTGTAAAGCTCGTGCAGGGGCTCTGCGATGCCCGAATAGGATACGTGGATCGCACCGCCGCAGGAGGTGCAGAGCTCGTCCCCGTATTTTGCGACCGCGCCGCACGCCTCGCATACGCGGGATACGACCATAGGGAAGTTCATAAGGATCGCGCCGAAGCCGATGGGCAAAAGCAGCGTGGGCTCCATCTCCTTTTTGATGGCGAGATAGATCAGAATGCCGCCGATGGCCCACATAACGATCATCTTCCAGTTGCCGTTCTGTGCAAACATGGTGAGCGGCTCGAAGAGCTTCAAAAGTTCTTGCATGATGTTTCCTTCCTTAGATATGTTTCATTTGGAAAAATAGAAATTACCAAAATATGATAACACATATACACCCTTCGGGTAATTTAAGCCTGCGCCGCAAGACCGAAGGCGGCGTAAGCCTCGGCGATCGCGTCCATCGCGGGAGAGAGCTCCTGCTTGGTCAGCGTTCTGTCACTTGCGGAGAATGCGAAGCGCAGCGTCAGCGTTGCGCTCTTCTCGCCGTCACCCTCGTAGATATCCTGCACGGATACGGAGGTGAGGGGCGCGTCGGTCGCCGCCTTGGCGGCCGCCTTGAGCGCATCAAAGTTCACCTCGCCGATCTTGCAAACGAAGGTCATATCCATCTCGATCGCGGGGAAGCGGGAGGGCTCCTCATACTTCACGATGCCTGCCGAAACGGCAGAGAAGGTGTTCGTATTGATCTCGAAGAATGCGATCGCCGCCTTCTTGTCGATGGCCTCCTTGACGGTGGGATAGGGAACCGAGAGATAGCCGATCACGGTATCTGCCACGGTGATGGTGTAGCAGTTGCGGGGATGCTCGAAGCCGAATACGGGCTCCGCGGGCAGGAATACGGGGCTCTTGTGAAGGATGTCCTCGCAAAGCTCGACGATCGCGTCGCGCGCGCGCAGGAAGACTGCCTCCTCACTCTCCTTACGGCTGAAGAGGATCGCGCCGAGCTTCTTCTGCTCGTTGCACTTGCCGTCCTCACGCAGTCCCTCCACGGTGTGGCCGATCTCGAAGATCGAGAAGGCATCGCCGTAGCTGCGGTTCTCCTTTGCGAAGGAAAGCAGGGTGGGAATCATGGAAACACGCAGGTACTGATGGTCGGGCGTCTGCGCGTTGATCACGCGCACGTTCTCGGGCGTCTCGATGCCGAGCGCCTTGTTCTTTGCCAGGTCGGACCAGATGTAGGAATGCACCTCATGCATACGGTAGCCCTTTACGAGCAGATCCTTGATGCGGTTCTCCTCTGCCTTTGCCTTTTCGGGCAGCTTCGGTGCGAGGGGGCTGACGGAGGGCTTCACCTCGAAGTTATCGTAGCCGTAAATACGGGTGATCTCCTCGATGATGTCTGCCTTGAGGGTAACGTCCTTGGTCGCGCGCCAGGAGGGAACGGTCACCGTAAAATTGCCGTCCTTCTCGGTCAGGCCGAAGCCGAGCGCGGTCAGGGTCTTTTTGATCTCGGCAACCGAGATATCGATGCCGGTGTATCTGTCAACATACTTCTTGTCGAAGGAAAGCGTGATCTCGGGATAGTGCTTCATATAGCAGTCGGTGAAGGAGGAGATCACCCTCGCGCCCTCGTCAAGCGAGAGAAGAAGTGCGAGCAGGCGCTTGGTCGCTACGGGGCAAAGCTCGGGGTCGAGCATCTTCTCGTAGCGCATCGAAGCATCGGTGCGCAGGCCGAGACGGGTGCTGGTCTTGCGGATGCTGACACCGTCGAAGGTCGCGCTCTCCAAGAGCAGGGAGCTGGTATCGTCCTCGATCTTGGATGCGTCGCCGCCCATAATGCCCGCAACGGCGACCGGCTCGTCACCGCTGGTGATCATCAGCATCTTGTCGTCCATATTGCGGTCGGTGCCGTCCAGGGTGCGGAATACGAAGGGATCGGCAAAGGTCTGCACCTCGATCTTATTCACCTTTGCGCAGTCAAACGCGTGCATCGGCTGCCCGAGCTCGAGCATTACGTAGTTGGTAAGGTCGGCAAGGAAGTTGATCGCGCGGCTGCCGCAGTAGTAGAGGCGGATGCGCATATCCACGGGGCTCACCTTTCTCTGCACGTTCTCCACCTTGATCGCGGTATAGCGCAGGCAGAGCTCGCCGTCCTTGACCTTGACGTCTACGGGAGGAAGGCTCTCGTATTCCTTTACGCACTGCATTGCGGGCGCCTTCAGCTCTCTGCCGGTCAGCGTGGCGAATTCTCTTGCCATACCGTAGTGGCTCCAGAGGTCGGGGCGGTTGGTGAGGGACTTGTTGTCAACCTCGAAGATAATATCGTCAATGGGATAAACGGACTTGATATCCGTGCCGAGCGCAATATCGTCGGTGATATCCCAGATGCCGCTGTTATCGTCGCTGATGCCGAGCTCCGCCTCGGAGCAGCACATACCGAAGGAGGGATAGCCCGCGATGGTCGCCTCGGAGATGGGATGGCCGCAAACGCTGCCGCCTACCGTGGCAAGCGCCACCTTCATTCCCTCGCGCACGTTGGGTGCGCCGCAAACGACGTCGATCACGTCCTTGCCCGTGTTCACCTTCAGGAGGTGGAGCTTCTTGGAATTCGGGTGATTTTCAATGCTCTCGATCCTTGCGACGATAACGCCGTAGGTATCCTCGCCCTTCACGATGATGTCCTCTACCTCAGCGGTGGAGAGAGTGAAGTTCTTGATCAGAGACTTTTTATCGAGGCCGGAGAAATCCACGAAATCTCCGATCCAATTCATAGAAAGAAACATCCTTGACTACCTCCTTACAAAGACTTGAACTGGGAAAGCGCCTTCAGGCTACCGCTGTTGAAATCGCGGATATCCTTCACGCCGTAGCGCATCATGGCAAGGCGCGTAAGGCCGAGACCGAAGGCAAAGCCGGTGTACTTCTCGGTATCGATGCCGCCGTCACGCAGAACGTTCGGATGGATCATACCGCAGGGGCAAAGCTCAAGCCAGCCGGAGTTCTTGCAGGAGGGGCAGCCCTCGCCGCCGCAGATCAGGCAGTTGATATCCAGCTCGAAGCCGGGCTCCACGAAGGGGAAGAAGCCGGGACGGAGTCTTACCTTAATATCTCTCTTGAAAACCTGAGAGAGCATCGTCTTCATAAAGTAGATAAGGTTGGAGATCGAGATGTTCTCATCGATCATCATACCCTCCATCTGGAAGAAGGTGTTCTCGTGGCACGCGTCGGTGGACTCGTTGCGGAAGCAGCGGCCGGGGAAGATCGCGCGCAGGGGCGCGCCGTACTTCTTCATAATGGCGTTCTGTGCCGCGGAGGTATGCGTCTTGAGAAGCTGGCCGTTGTCGAGATAGTAGGTATCCTGCATATCTCTTGCGGGGTGGTGCTTGGGGATGTTCAGCGCCTCAAAGCACTCGTAGTCGCCAACGATCTCGGAATAATCCTCAATGGTAAAGCCCATGCCCATAAAGATCTCCTCGAGATCCTTGGTGCAAAGGGTGATGGGGTGATACGAGCCAAGCTCGCGCTCCGCGATCAGGGTGGGGTTGAGCTTCTTCGCGCCGCGGATCTGCGCCTTGATGGCGGCATCCTTCTGCTCGGCAGAGACCCTTGCGATCTCGCTCTCCGCGAGCGTCTTGAACTCGTTGATCCACTGGCCGGCACTCTTCTTGTCCTCTACGTCGCGCAGATCCTTCATCAGATCCGCGATGCGGCCCTTCTTGCCGAGGTAAGCAACGCGCAGGGCCTCCAGCGCCTCCTCGCCGGCAACCGCCGCGAGGGATTCGCTGAATTCTTTCTTCAGTTGTTCGATTCTGTCCTTCATTTTGGGCATCCGTCCCTTCAACAAATAAATATTTACAATTGATTATTATATATGAAAACTGCTTTTTTGTCAAGTTTTTTCGCGCTTTTTATCCAACTCTTTATTTTCAATAAAGCCTCGGACGCTTTCGTGGAGCAGCCGATCGGTCGCTTCCGCTCCCTCGAGCGCCTTTCGTGCCGCTGTGGAGCTGATCCTCTCCTGCCCCGCCTCTGCGGCGAGCAGAAGCGTTTCGATGCCGCCGTTTTCGAGATTCCAATCCGCCTGCAGCCTCTCGTAGGCGAGATCCTTCTCGTTGCGGTAGCCCTTGATAAGAAGCCCGATGCCGTGCGCTCTCGCATAGTCGATCACGAGCCCCTCGGCAAAGCCGACCGTGACGGAGGGGAGGTGCGCGGTCATTCGCCGCAGCATCTCCACGCGCTCTTTGGGCGCAAAGGCGTATGCCTTGTCGGGGTTCACGAAGGCGATCGCGTGCACGTGTCCGTATTCCTTTGCGGCACGCTCGATCAGCGAGAGGTGCCCGAGCGTGGGCGGATCGTAGCTGCCGGGCAGCAGCACCGTCATTTCCTTTTTATTCACTCTGCATCCTCCCCGCGGTAGAGGAGAATGTGCACGGCGGTCTTTTTGCCGTATGCGGCGGATTTCTGCACCTCGAAGCCCGCAAGCGCCGCGGTGTCGATCGGCTCCTCGCCGCTCTCCAGCACAACGAGCGCGCCCTTGTGAAGCAGCCCCGCCTCGGTCAGACGGCGCACCGCCTCGGTGCAGCAGCCCATCGCGTAGGGCGGATCGATAAAGACGAGATCGAATTTTCTCTCGCCCGCCGCCTTGCGGATAAAGTTGCGGTAATCGCTCACGAGAAAGCGGCTCCGATCAAAGAGATCGGTGCGCCTCGCGTTCTCCTTGCAAACGGCGATCGCCTCGGCTGCACTGTCGATAAAGGTCGCGCTCTGCGCGCCGCGCGAGAGAGCCTCGAGCCCCATCTGCCCCGAGCCCGCAAAAAGATCCAGCACGATGCGGTTTTCAATATCAAACTGCAGGGAGGAGAAGATGGCCTCCTTGATCCTCTCGGAGGTCGGACGGGTGGCGTCCCCCTCTAAGGTCGAAAGCTTTTTGCCCTTGGCAGAGCCGGTGATAATGCGCATCATTTGGTTTTTCCTCCGGTTTTCTTGGTTTTGTAGTAGGCGGCGATCGCCTCGGCGTTCTCCCGCGAGATGCCCTTCACGGCGGCGAGCCGCTCGGGTGTGGCGGTGCGGATCTCGGAGAGCGACATTTCGGAAAGCAGGCGCCTAGCCTTCGCGGGGCCGATGCCGTCGATCTTTTCGAGCGAGGAGTGCGTGAGCGCTTTCGTCTTTGTCGCCATCGTGCCCTTCACGGCAAAGCGGTGCGCCTCCTCCTGGATCTTATAGATGAAGGTATAAACGCCGTGCTCCAGAGCGATGGAAAGCTCGCGCTCGCCGTCGGTCAGCGCGCGCGTCTTGTGAAAATCGTCCTTCACCATACCGAAGATCGGCAGGTCGATCGCAAGCGCGGAAAGCACCTCTTTCCCGACGTGCACGTGCGCTTCGCCGCCGTCAAGCAGGATAAGGTCGGGCATCTCGCCGAGCGATGGCGTGCCGTCCCCCACGTGGGAGAGGCGGCGGGTGAGGCACTCGCGCATAGAGCCGTAGTCATCCGCGCCCTCGGTGGTACGGATGTGGAAGGAGCGATAGTCGCTCTTTTTCATTTTTCCATCCTCCCAGACCACCATCGAGGCGGTGATCGCCTCGTTGCCGACGTTGGAGATATCGTACGCCTCAATGCGGTGCGGCGGCTCCGCAAGCCCCAGAACCTCGGAGAAGCGCCGGAGATTCTTGTCCTCCCGCTCGCCGTCGAGGCGGTGCTGCCTTGCCGCCTCCTTCGCATTCTCAAGAGCGATCCTGCAAAGGGAGCGCGCGTCACCCCTTTCGGGGATGCGCACCTCGATCTTGCGTGCGGAGAGGAGCGATAGGTATTCGGAAAGTAATGTTAAGTTGTCGTTTTCGACAGGAAAATCCAAAAGCACCTGCTTGGGGACGGCGGTCGCAGTCTCGTAATACGCCGCGATCAGGGAGATCAGATTTTCCTCCTCCGCGATCGCATCCTGCGAGAGGTGGAAGACGTTCTTTCCCGAGAGCGCACCCTCTCTGACCGAGAGAAGGGCGAGCACGCATTCGGTATCGTCGCTGTAAAGCGCAAATACGTCGCGGTTGACCGTCGCATCCGAGACGACCTTCTGCTTTTCGCAAAGCGCGTCGATGGCCTTGATGCTGTCGCGCAGCTTGGCGGCGGCCTCAAAGCGCTCCTGTGCGGCGGCGGCAAGCATCTGCTCCTCGAGCAGCGCACGCGTGTCCTTCACGCGGCCGTCCAGCACCTCCATCGCGCAGCGCACGAGCGCCGTATATTCCTCGGAGGAAACGCCGCCCGCGCAGGGGGCAACGCAGCGGCCCATCTCCTTGTAGATGCAGGGGCGCTCCTTGCCGATGTCGCGGGGAAAGGATCGCTTGCAGGTGGCAAGCGAGAAGATCTTCATCACGGTCTCAAGCGCGCCGTACGCGCCGCTCATGCCCGAGTACGGACCGAAGTAGTGCGCTTTGTCGCTCTCGCGCTGGCGCGTGACGTAGAGGTGCGGATATGCTTCCTTCGTAACCTTGATATAGGGGTAGGACTTGTCATCCTTCAGACGGATGTTGTATTTCGGCGCGTGCTTTTTGATCATCACGTTCTCAAGCGTCAGCGCCTCGATCTCGGTGGTGCAGAGAATGGTGTCAAAATCCGCCACGCGCGCGATCATACGCTCGGTCTTGGGTGTGTGATAGGTATCGGTGAAATAGCTCACGACGCGGTTTTTCAGGCGCTTGGCCTTGCCGACGTAGATCACCGTGCCGTCCTTACTCTTCATAATGTAGACGCCGGGTGTCTGCGGCAGGGAGAGTGCCTTTTCCCTGAGCTTGTCGATCGCCGTCATATCCTTGCCTCCTTTCTGCGTTTTTTCGGTCCGAGAAAAAAGAGAGCCGACTCATAGCAGCGCAAAATGAGGAGGAAATGTCCCATCCTCACGGGATCGTGCGCACGGAGTCAGCTCTCTTTTTTTCACAGGGTCGGATCAGTCATCAAAGCCGGTTTCAACCAACGCGGTCAGCCCATCGATCGCGGCCGCCTCGTCAGCGCCGTCTGCGATCAGCGTGATGACAGAGCCCTTGGTAATGCCGAGGGAAAGCACGCCGAGAAGGCTCTTCGCATTCACTCTGCAGTTCTCCTTCTCCACCCAGATGGAGCTTTTGAAGGAATTCGCCTTCTGGATAAAGAAGGTAGCGGGTCTGGCATGGAGGCCAACGCTGTTTTTGATCTCAAGATTGCAAGATATCATGAATTTGACTCCTTGATTTTTCAGTAGATACAGTATACCAAAATATAACTAAAAAATCAATAGTCTTTTTAAAAGATTGTGAAAAATACTTTAATAAGTCCAATAAAAAACGCGCCTTTTGGTGAGAGTGACAAATAAAAGCGTGCTTTTTATGAAAACGTCGGCCGCCCGATCTCGGTTATGCAGGCAGGAGCGTGAGCGCGCGGATCTGTCCCGTCGCGCTCATCCGCTTTCCCTCGACCGTGACCGTGCTTCCCGCAAGCAGACGGCGGCTGCCGCCCGCGAGAAAGCCGTCCTCGGTGCTTTTTCCCTTGATGCGCAGGGTAACGCTGACAGAGAAGCGGTGCGCAGAGGGAAGCGAGAGGATGCGGCCGTCACGCGTCACGGTGCGAATGCTCTGGGGCGTGCGCTCGCCGATATGCAGTATCTCGCAGGGGATGCCGCCCTCCAGCGAAAGCGCGGTCTCGGAAAGAAGCGCGTCGGCACTCGGTGCGTCCAGCGCCTCGAGCAAAAGCTCCGCCTCGATGCTGCTCTCCCGCTCGGGCATGAAAAGGCGCGCCGCATCGGCGATGAATATCAGGATAACGGTCAGGATCAGCGCGCAGACGGTCAGCGGTATCGCGCCGAGCCCTTCCGACCGCCGCCTCACGAGAGTGCCACCACGCGCCCGCTGCCCGAGAAGCCGTAGGTGCGAAAATGCAGAGTCTGGCCGAGGCGCACGGCATCACCGCCCTCGGAAAAGACCTCGCCGCCGCTTTCCTTGGCGCCGAGCGTCAGATACACGCGCAGCTTGCCCGGCACGGCCGCCTCCACGAGCGCTCCCTTGCGCTCGGAATAGACCTCCGTCACGCTCTCCTCTGCGCGTATATCACGGATATCGCCGAGGATATGGCGGCTCCTGCGATCCACCACGCGGTCGCCGACGTGCAGATGCGCAAGCAGCGCCTCGTCAATCTCGGATAGCTCGATGACGAAATGTCCGTCCCGCGTATCGGTCGGCGCCTCGGAGGTAAGGCTGCGTAAAAGGATGGCGAGCGCTGCGACCGTCAGCAGAAGCAGCGCCGCAAAAATCGTTTGCTTTGATCTTCTTTTGCTTGTCAACATACATACCTCAAATCATAAAAAAAGAGGTCCGCAAAATCCGTAAACGATGCTGACCTCTAAGGGTAGTATGTGTTATTTTGACAATAATTATTTGCAAATTCAATTCAAAGTGATGTCAACGACCGAGGAATCCGCGCGTCTTGCATCGCCGTGATAATTCAGTCGGTCATCCGCCTCCTCCTTTGCAATGCGCAGCGAGGCGCTGCCCATCCCGAAGAGCACGAGGAAGAGATAATACATGGAGGGCGAGAAGAAGATATAGTCGGTCATGCCGAAGATCAGGAGCGCGAAGAGCGCCAGCGTGCCGAACACGGTGACCGTGCGCATCGAGCCGCGGCGGATATATCTGCCGTAGACCGAGAGATGGCGCATCCTCGTGAAGAAGAGAAGCACGAAGGTGAACAGCGCGCCGAGACCTGCCTCGCAGCCGATCTGGAGAAGAAGGTTGTGGCTGTGCGGCGCGATCACGCCGTCCTCCGCGTAGGGCGCGAAGGCGTCATAGAAGCTGTCTGCCCCGACGCCGACGCCAAGCAGAGGGCTATCTCCGAGCATCGAGAGCGAGGAGCGGAAGATGGAGAGGCGGTAGGCGATCGAGGAGTCTGTCAGATCTAAGATCGAGAGAAGCCGCGCCTGCACTGCGGCGGGCATCAGATAGATCGCCAGCGGGATCACGAAGATCAGCGAGAGCAAAAGGCCGGGGCGGCGCAGAAAGCGCAGGCAGAGATAGGCGGGGATCGCGATCAGGAGCGCGAGCCAGGCACCTCTGGACCAGGTAAAGACCGTCGCCGTCAGAGAAAGCACGAAGCATACGCCGTAAAGCGAGCGTGCCACCCGCCCCTCGCCCTCCGTGAGGAAGCCGAAGGAGATCACGGTGATCGCCAGAAGATAGACCGCAAAAACGTTGGGATTCGAGAAGGTTCCTGTCGCCCGCCCCTCGATCAGACCCTCGAAGCCGCTGTCCAGCCATTTTGCCTCGGCGAGCCCTGTGGCGTATTGGTAGATCGCGAGGATCGAGACCGGCACGGAGGAGAAGAGGAGCGCGCCTACGGCGCGGTGCGCCAGGCGGCGGTTGGTGATCAGGTTGCTTGCCAGCGTGTAGCCGAGGGCAAGAAGCACGAATGTCAGAGCGGAGGGAAGCGAGCTCTCGCCGCCGCGGAAGATGCCCGAAAGGGCGTAGAAGGCAAGGAAGATAAGGAGCAAAAGATCGTATTGCTCGAGGCAGAAAACGCGGTTGCCGCTGTAGACCTTCTTCGCAAAGGAGAGCGCCGAGATCAGAACGGTGACGCATAGCACCGCTGTCGGATGCGCAAGAAGCGGAAGGAAGGGGAGAAGCAAAAGCGTCAGAAGGAACGGAAACTCGGGGGATGAGAAGGAAAGCGTGATAAAGAGAAGTCCGAGGATGACCTTTATCAGCAGCTGCGGGGTAACGAAGTAGCCGAGCACGGCGAGCAGGATGCCGGAAAGCACGGCGAGAAAGGGAGGCACGTGCGTCGGTGCCTGCGCGCGGTAGACACGCTTGAAGCAGAAAAACTCAAAGAAGAGATATTCGGAGAGCGCGCCGTCCTGCAGGGCGATCGCCAGCGGCTTTTCGGAGATCAGAAGAAGGATCGAGAGGATCGTCGTCATCACGCCGATCACGAGGGGAACGAATACGTCACGCCCCTCCGAGAGAAAATAGTAATGTGCGAAATGCAGAAGCAGCGTAACAAGGCCGAGCGATAGCGCAAACGCGCCGTATATACGGCAGGGAACGAAGTAGAGCGCGCGCCCAAAGCTCTGCAGTGCGTGGCCGATGCGTGCCGCCGCGGTGCCCTTTTTCGCGCCGATGCCGCTAATGCGCTCGGCAAAGAAGGTCCTTCCGTAGCTGATACGCTCGCCGCGTGTGCGCGCGTCGGGGATCTCGAAGCCCTTCAGAAGACCTATGACGGTCCTTCGGTTCATAACGCTCTCCTTTCGTGTTTTTTATGTGGGAAAATTATTCCGAGGTCCTTTTGCGCCTTTTCTTTTCCTTCGGAAGCAGGGATGCCTCGATCTCGGGATGCGCCGCCAGAAGGTCGGGGCGTCTTTCTCTCGTGATGGCGACGGATTGCTCGAGCCGCCAGCGGTCGATCCTTTTATGGTCGCCCGAAAGCAGCACCTCGGGCACCTCGCGCCCCATAAAGCTGCGCGGCTTCGTATATTGCGGATACTCCAGGATGCCGCTTGCGATGGATTCGTTCTCATAGCATTCTCTGTCGGCAAGCACGCCGTCAACGAGACGGGCGACCGCGTCGGTCACGATGCAGGCGGGGATCTCGCCGCCGGTCACCACATAGTCACCGATCGAAAGCTCCTCGTCCGCGATCTCATCGAGGATGCGCTGATCCACGCCCTCGTAGTGACCGCAGAGAAAGACGAGCCGATCGTATTCCGAGAGCTCCTTGGCGACCGCGTGGTTGAAGATGCGGCCGCGCGGCGACATATAGATCACGCGCACGCGCTCGCCCTCGGCAAAATCCGCCCGCACGCTCTGATAGCAATCGTAGATCGGCTGGCAGGTCATCACCATACCCATACCGCCGCCGTAGGGCGTATCGTCGGTATTGCGATGCTTGTTCGTGCTGTAGTCGCGGATATTGTGGCAGCGGACCGTTACCAGCCCCGCCTCCTGCGCGCGCCCGATAATGCTTTCGGAGAGCACGGTGCGCACCATATCCGGAAACAGCGTCATAATGTCAAATTTCATACCTCATCCTTGAAAAAGCCGGGGATCGGCCGAATGAAAATTCCCTCCTCGGGGCGGATCTCCTTCAGAAACTCCTTCACCGCAGGGAAGAGCACGTCACCGTCCTCGGTCCTGACGGTGTACATCTGACCGCGCGGCACCTCTGTGATGTCGGCGACGGTGCCGTAAACGCGCCCGCTGTCGGCGTCGATCACAGCAAGTCCGATCAGATCCTGGATGAGATACGAGCCCTCGGGGATCGGTATATCCTCGCGCTTTAAGTAAAATACAGTATTCTTCAGAGCAATGGCATCCTCGCGGGTCTCGACCCCCTCGATGCCGAGCAGAACGAAGCCGCCGCCGACCGTTGCGCGGGTGAGCTTGCATTCCTTCATATTGCCGTCCTTTTCGGCGAAGAAGATTCGCTTTTGCGCCGCAAGCACCTTCGGTGAGTCGCACCAGGCCTCTGCCTTCAACAATCCACGGACGCCGTGCGCGTTCAGAACACGGCCGCCCTCCAAATATTCCTTTTTCATATCTTTTATTTTAACATATTTATACGGCAATGTCAACTGTTTTCTGTGTACAGCCGCCGGTATCCTACCAGCATATGCGAAAGCGTAAACATTGTTTCGTAGCGGCTGCGTGCCCCCTTGCGAAGGATCCGCAGAAGCTCCTTGTCGGTCAGGGCGCGCGTGATCTGCGCCGCGAGCGCATCCGTATCCTCGCTCTTGAATAAAAGGCCGCTGACCTCGTGCGCCACGCATTCGCGGTTGCCCCCGAAATCGGATGCCACGGTCGGAATGCCGAGGGCGGCGCATTCGGAGGTCGCGAGGCAGGAGGTCTCCGTGCCGCGCGAGGGGTTGACGTTCAGAGTGAAGAGATTTTGGTACCGCGCGGGCGTGGACGTGTAGCCGACGAAGCGGACGAGCGCGCGGATGCCGAGCGAGTCGGCAAGCGCCTCAAGGCTCTGCCGCTTGCTTCCGTCTCCCACGAGCAGCACCCGCAGCGAGGGCAAGTCGCCTGCGAGCGAGGCGGCGGCACGGAGCAGAAGATCCTGCCCCTTCACGCTTTCGAGACGGCCGCAGCAGCCAAGCACGGTGTCACGCTCGGAAAGCGAGAGCTTTTTTAAAAGCGCTCTTTTCTCGGAGGAGGAGAGCCTCTCGGGCTCGGCAACGCCGTTGTAGATCACGCGGATCCTCTCTCTCGGAACCCCCTCGGCCTGCAGCTCCTCGGCGGCGGCGCAGGCGGTTGCCACCGTCAGGGTCGTCACACGGTTGTAGAGCTGCTTATACAGCGGCGGCAGGGTGTGCTTTCCAAGTGCGCAATGCCGCGTGGAATAGAGGCGCCCGATCCCCGCCATTGCCCCCGCGAGCCTCGCGCTGAAGGCGGCATGGGTATGAAGAATGTCGCAGGGATGCTCGCGAAAATAGCGAAGAAAGCGCGGCACGTCCGCAGGGCTCGTGCCGCCGTGCATCGGGAAGGGCGTGATGCGCACCCCTCGGGGGAGCCTGGCGGTCAGAAGCGATCCCTTCGGCAGGATGATCTCGAAATCGTGCTCCCGGCAGAGTCCTCCCGTCACGTGGGAAAGCAGGATGCCCGCGCCCCCGATATTTTCATCGCTTATAACCTCTGTGATCCTCATAAATGCTCTCCGATTCAAGAATAATTTATGTAGAACACGAGGGATATTGTCGAAATATGTAAAGTATTATTTTCATATTTAATGAAAAATGATATAAAAAAGGGAAGCGACGGTGCCGCTTCCCGTACAGGGATTAGTTTTTGCGTTTTTGCTTAAAGTATGCGCGTAGGAGCGAAAGACACGCGTCGTGCAAAAGCCCGCCCTCCACGGTTGGCGTATGATTCGTCGGCAGCTTCGAGAGGTCGAAAAGCGAGCCGAAGGCGCCGAAGCGGATGTCGGGCACGCCGTAGACCACGCGCCCGATCCTCGCATTGACGACGGCACCCGCGCACATCGCGCAGGGCTCCATCGTGACGTAGAGCGTGCAGTCGGGCAGGCGCCAGCCGCCAAGCACGCGGCAGCCCTCCTCAATGGCAAGCACCTCGGCGTGATGGGTGGCGCATTTGTTCTGCTCGCGGCGGTTGTAAGCGCGCGCGATCACCTCGCCCTTATGAACGAGCACTGCGCCGATGGGCACCTCGTCCTCCTCTGCCGCTCTCTCTGCGAGCGAGAGCGCCATTCTCATAAACTGCTCGTCCTCGGGGGAAAAGCAGTGGCCTTTTTCTTCCATAATCACACCTGCCGTCGTAAAGAAAAGCACCCGCACCGTCGGAGATGAGCCGTAGCGGAGCGGGTGCTTTGCATTCGGTTATTAAGCCTTGAAGCCTGCAGCGTACTGGGTGAGCTCCTTCCAGGAGCTAACGGCTGCGGTCTCAGCATAGTCGGGCTGGATCACGTAGATCGCAAGAACGCAGAGCGCGAAAACCAGGCCGACGATCTTGGTCCACTTTTTCAGCATAAGGTCGGTGCGGTCACCGCCATCTCTGCCGTAGAAGGTATCCGCGCCACCCTTGATGGCACCGGAAAGTCCCTCATCCTTCGTTTTCTGCAGAAGAACGGCAACCACGAGGAATACCGCACATACAAGCAGGATCGCCATAAGAACATAATTCAAAACCGTCATAATCTTTCTCCTAAAAGCATCTCTTCGGATGCATCAAAAATTTCTATACAGAGATTGTACCATATTCTTTCCAAAAAAGCAAGACCTTTTTCGAAATTTATTTATTCTTTACAATATAAAGGCGTCGAAAGATAGCGCTCGCCCGTGTCGGGAAGCACAAAAACGATCCGCTTGCCCTTCATCTCAGGGCGTCTCGCAATGCGAACCGCGGCAGAAAGCGCCGCGCCCGAGGAGATCCCGCAGAGCAGACCCTCCGCGGAGGCGAGCAGCCTTGCGTATTCATAGGCGTTCTCCTCGGTCTCGGTGATGACCTCGTCGTAAATGCCGGTATCCAGAACGGCAGGGATAAAGTTCGCGCCCATACCCTGCAGGCCGTGCGCGCCCGCTTTGCCGCCCGAAAGGATCGGAGATGCGGCGGGCTCGACGGCAACCGTATAAAGACCGTCGATCCGTTCCTTCAGATAGCGGGCCGTGCCCGTTACCGTGCCGCCCGTGCCGACACCCGCCACGAAGACGTCCACCCTGCCGTCAAGCGCCTCGTAGATCTCGGGCCCCGTGGTGCGGTAATGCGCCTCGGCGTTGTCGGGATTCTCAAATTGCGCGGGCACGAAGGCGCGCGCATCCTCCTTGCAGAGTGCCTCGGCCTTCTCGATCGCGCCCTTCATGCCGAGCGCGCCGGGCGTGAGGATGACCTCCGCGCCGTACGCCTCCATCAGAAGGCGTCTTTCCTTGGACATTGAGTCGGGCATCACGATGCGAACGCGGTAGCCGCGTGCCGCACCCACGGCGCAAAGGCCGATGCCGGTATTGCCCGAGGTGGGCTCGATCAGCGTATCGCCGGGGCGGATCAGCCCGCGCTCCTCTGCGCCGAGGATCATCCGCAGCGCCACGCGATCCTTCGCCGAGCCTGCGGGGTTCATTCCCTCTGCCTTGGCATAAAGCTCTGCCGAGAGGCCGAGCCTTTTCTGCAGTCTTGCAAGGTGGATCAGGGGCGTATTGCCGATGACCTCCTCAAGACCCTCGTATATCTTCATTTTGCGTTTCCTCCGTTTCGGGGCGGCAGAGGATCCTGCCGCCCTTTTCATTTTGCCCTTATTTTAGCATAACCGACGCATAAAGTCAAGGCGTGTCGGTGGAAAAATCTTCCTTCGCCTCGGAGAGAAACTGTAAAAGCAGGCGGGTCTTCGCACGGATGAAGGGGATCTCGGTCTCCCCGACGTAGAGAAAGCCGATGGCATAGCCGCGCAGCGCCACGATGAGAAGCGCCGAGAGCTTGAAGAGCCCCTCCACCACCGCCGCGGGGGTGAGCGTGCCGCGCACGCCGATGGCAATGCCGATGC
Organism: Clostridia bacterium; assembly: GCA_017938425.1. Classification (GTDB taxonomy): domain Bacteria; phylum Bacillota; class Clostridia; order Oscillospirales; family CAG-272; genus UBA1740. The sequence continues at coordinate 18,185 of JAGBBQ010000106.1, forward strand.
CGAGCACTGAGCAGAGCAGCGAGGGGAGCAGCCTTGCAAGCA
>JAGBBQ010000107.1 GCA_017938425.1 Clostridia bacterium
AAGGCAATCAAGGAAGGCGTTTCCAAGGAAGAGGCCGAGAAGATCGCAGAGCAGCTCAAGGCTGCAGGCGCAGAAGTAGAAGTGAAGTAATTTCATCTCCTGAAAGAGAAAGAACACAGCCACCTGCTGGGGCTGTGTTCTTTTTTGCGCTTTCGCAAAAAAAGAAATCAACGCAAAGCGTTGTATGCCCTCAATCCCATCGGGATTGTATGTAATCGCGCCATCGGCGTGTATGTAATCAACGCAAAGCGTTGTATGCCCTCAATCCCATCGGGTTTGTATGTAATCGCGGCAAAGCCGCGTATGTAATCTCGCCATCGCCGTGTATGTAATTAACGCAAAGCGTTGTATGCCCTCCGCGCCCCGTGCGGTATGGAACCTCGCCCTCCCACGAACGCCGCAGGCGTTCTATATCACGGTGTGCATCTGCACAACATATCACGCGCAACGTGTTGCGCTATATCACGAATGTCTGCCATTCTATATCACGCCACCGTAGGGGGCATATCTCCCTATGTGAATTTTTTGTAAATTTTTTAAAAATATATTTGACAATTTCCACGCGCGCGTGTATAACATTATCATAAATATGCGCGCGGGCGTATGCGCAAAATAAAAAACGCCTAAGATATAGAAGGAGAACCTATGAGAAACGCAAAGAAACTCATGCTTCTTCTCCTCTCTCTTGTGCTTCTGTGCGGCATCTTTGCCGTAGCGGCACTGGCAGAGGAAGGGGAGGCCGCCAAAGCGACTGTCGTATATCCCGATGGATCGACGGTAGAGTACGCGGTTGGCGAAACGATTACTCCCAAGCAATTTACTACAGAAGGAGAGGCGAAGCTCTACTACGGCGAGGGCAACACTCTCTTTAAAGACGACGCCACCGAGGGCTGGAAATTCTATTTCCGCGGTACGAATACCGAGATTCCCGGCCTGGAGGTTACTGAAGCAATGGCAGGGAAGACCATTGTTGCAAAGGGCGTGAACAGAGTATACTACACCTCTTATGAGAAGCTGCAGCTTGATAAGGATTCGGCTATGACCGAGGTGACCGTGTACCATCTTAAGGATGATTTCGCTACCTATTTTACTACGGCGAATACGGGCGACCGCGGCGACGGAACGAATACCGGCGCAACGGCGTACTCCGCTTTTGCTAAGAGATATGATACCGGAACTGTAAGCGGCGGCAAAGCGGTCATGTCGAACGTGGTGAAGGAAATCAAGATCACGCTTTACGGCGATGTGAAGAGCAATAATATGACTCTCTTCCTTGGCACGAATGATAAGGCCTTGGTGAATTTTGATTTGAACGGTCATAACGTCAATATCAAGACGATGAATTCGGCAACCTCCGGTCAGATCGACGGTATGACGCTGTATGTCTATTCCTCCAAGCCCGGTGCGCACTTCTATAACGAAGGCTCCGTGATGTTCACACCGGATGACCTTGTGAGAGTGTACCTCGGTGCCGATGCAAGCGGTGCATACACCGATAATATTCACTTTCACGGAAAAGCGGTGTTCGGTAACGTATACGGTAGCGGCGCGGCGATTGTCGGCGGCCATTACTATCAGATTCCCGGCACAACCAATAAAGGCTTTGTAAATATCAACCGCCGTATCAACGGAATCGCCAACGCAAGCTTCCATGTTCTGGACGGCTATGCGGTATTCCACGATGCCGCTTCTGACAGTGACCGTTATGATTCGGTTACAGGAAAAAAGGCGATCGATAACTGCTCCTTCTATACGCAGGGGGATGCTACGCTTCTGTATGCATACGGCACGGCAACGACGCCGAAGTTCACGAACTGCGAGTTCTACGGTGTAAAGGCTGAAATCGCACCGGAATCGGTCGGCTCTGTAAATGTAACTGATGCGACCAACGTTACTACGGGCTTGACCGCGAATTACAAAACTGTCACTTGGCTGGACGGAACCACTACCTCTTATATCGCAGAGAATGAGGCGGCAGCCAAGGCATTCGTTGAAGGCTATGCGAGACTGAGGGCAGACCGCGCTCCTATGGAAGAGATGAGAGGCAACGAGCTTTATGCGGCGGTTTCTCCTGTTGAGGTTTATACATACGATGCGAGCTTCAACGCGACCGAGGTAGATGCTTCTGTTTTTGAAAAGGTTTATTATGTGACCAAGGAAACGCTTACCTCCGGTGTGAGCACCACGGTTTATCACCTCTCCGATGACGTAGCAACGTACCTTAGCTATTTCAACACCGGCGATAGAGGCGACGGTACGAACGTTGGTGCTTTGTCGAAGGAAGTGCTTTCGCTGAAGACGACGGCGCGCATTGATATTACTCTTTACGAGGATGTCACCACCGCTAAATTCAATATGAATATTATGAACTCCACACGTCAGTTTTATGGAGTTCCCGTATACCTTGATCTTAATGGGCATACCGTAACTACAACGCAGACGAGCTATATCGATACGCAGGCAGCAGCGGTTCGCGTATATTCCTCTGTTCCGGGCGCGCATTGGTATCAGACGGCCTCGCCCTCTATGTTCCGCGCCAATGATGATGGCTCGCATATTCTGGGAAATACCGTAGCAGGCGGTCCGTATGCGGATAACATTTCCTTCCACGGAAAATGCATATTCCACGATATTCACGGAGGCGGCGAATACATCTATGGCGGTATGTTTTATCAGACTGCTGCTAGCGCCTATGATGGCTTTATCAATATTTCTCGCCGCATATACGGTATACAGGATGCGGAATTCTATCTGCTTGCCGGTCAGCATATGTTCGCCGATAACGGTGCGCACGACGGCGACAGTGTTGTAAACGGCAAAAAAATAGTTACAAACTGCGTATTCTACGCGCCCGAAGCATCTGTCTTGATCTCCGCTGCGCAGGCAGCGACGGTCAAATTCTTCGGATGTACCTTTATCAATTATCTTCCCCAGAAGACCTACGGTGCAGCAACGGTGACCTATATGAACGGATGTAAGGCATCTTCCGGCTCGGCAAACAATCTTGGCACCGAGGAAGCGCCTCTCGTGGCTGCCCGTATCGATGCAATGCCTGTCGAGGGGCTCGTTGCCGCGGATGGAACTGCCATTATGGCAGACGTGCTTTATGAGATCATCGGCACAAGTGAAACCTTGAAGGTTTCTGCCGCAGGCGCTGTAACCGAGTACTATAAGGTCGGCGCGACTTATGAGGCATGGGATATAGATTTCATTCAAGTTGTGGACGGTGTTCTTTACTTTGATCCTTACCTTGATTTTTCCGAGATAACCGAGATCGCGGCCGGTAAGGTTGTAGCCTCCGGCGAAGTAACCATTCCCGCGGCTTTTGAAAGCAGCGAGCTCTGCGCATTCAGCTATCGCGATCTTGCGACCGGGGTTCTTTATGCGGTTGGCTACGAAAGCACCTGCGCTTCCGATGAAAAGCTTGTCGGCGAGAAGTTCTATGAGCTCTTTAATGCGCCCGATGCAGGCTACGAGATCGTGATGTATCAGAATATGCGTCTTACCAAGGGCGTGCCCTTCGGCGCCGTGGTGGAAGACCGAAAGACGGATAGTAATAACCGCGACTACTTTAACTCTTTTGCCAACGGAAGTATCATCTGGGATCTGAACGGTAAGACCGTGACGGTCGATAAGAATGTGACGAATCTTGTCAGAACGGCCGCTGCGAACTGCAAATTGGGGACCTCCGGTGAAGGCCCCACCTACGGCGGCTCGGTCGTCTTCGGCTTCGAGGGCTTTAGCTGGACCAATAACTTCACGCTGAAGTCCTCCGCAGAAGGCGGAAGGCTCGTGAACGAATCCTCGCGTGCCTTGTTTGCAACGGGCGAGGGTAAGAGTTCGCAGATCATCATCGAGGGCGCAAACCTCACCATCGATGCGGGCACGGGTCTTGTGATCGCTTCCCACGAGCTGAATTACAGCGCGAACAACTATTCCGACCGCCTTCAGATCAACGGCGGTACGTACATCAGCGCAAGCACCACGGGCGTGATGCAGATCGCGATGAACACCACGATCAAAAATGCAACCCTGATCGCCACGAATGCATCGGCAGGCCGGGTCGTCTACGTGCACGGCTGGCGCTCCGGTAGGCTCAATGCGGAAAACGTGATCTTCGTATCCGCAAACGACGCCGCCACTGTACTTGCTATGGCGAGCGACGGTAGCGGTAAGCAGACGGCGAATTTTGTGGATTGCACGCTGATCGGCGCCGCCCCCGCGGTTGTGACCGAGAAGATCACCGCAGTAACCTATAGCGGCACGAACAAGGTCTCCTCTCCCGAGGATCTCGCGCTGATAAGCGCAACCGCACCCGAAGGAACGAAGCTGACGTACACCTCCGTTCTTGCTAACGGTAAGCATTACAAGGTTTGTGGCTACTTCTCGACCTCTGAGAACACGGTCACCGTACATAACGGTATTACGGATGGCACCGAGATATGGTTGACCGGCGTTACGTACGTTTTCGCAGACGATGCTTCCGCATTGAATGTAGTGAAGATCGACGGCGTTTGGTATTATTTCGAAAATCCTGTCTGGACTGCCACCATTGACGGTGTGGTTGTTGAAAACGTCTGCGACCCCAAAAACGTCAACAAGACCGTAGTTCTCTCGGTCGGCGGCGAGAAAGAGCTTCTCTTCTTCTCCGTGACCGTAAACGGCGAGGCTACCTATTACCACAATGCTGAAACCGTAGGAACTGATTTTAAGGCGCTCCTCACTCCCGCCGCTGCGTACACCTATGACATCAAGCTTTATCACGATTTCGAGGTGCCTTTAGCAGAAGGAGCGTTGGTCATCGGTGTGGAGGGCGTGTACGCTACCTATAAGATCGATGCCAACGGCTATACTCTCTGCTTCGCAAAGACCACGGAAAATAAGTCCTCGTACATTAATTTTAAGTCAGCTTACGTATATTTTTATTCCTCGGTAGAGGATGGTGCGTTTGATTTCGGTGATTTTCTGAATATGGCATGCTGCGATAAATCCGGACGCGGCTTCTTCGGCGAGCCCGTGAACGACGGCTCCACCACCTACGGCGAGAACGTCACCTTCTATTTCGATTCCGTTCACGGCTATATGTGGTCCAGCGGACTTTCCTACATTGGCGGCACCTACGTTCAGGTAGATGACTCCGTTTCCACCGAAATGTTCGACGGTAGGAACACCAGCTATCCGACTGTGATTCGCAACTCCACCTTTATCTTCAAGAAGGCAGATGCGATCTTCTGGGGTGCTAGCTTCGGCAATAGTGGAACGGTTGTAAACTGCAGCTTTATCTGCGAGAATCCCACCGATCTCTTCCTTCCCGCCGGCGATAAGGATAAGGCAACCACCTTCGAGAACTGCAACTTCTACAATGTGATCGCGAATGCTCTGGGCGTAGCGGTGAACTATAACAACTGTAGCTTCAGCCTTGCATCCCTTGATGCGCAGACCGGCGGCTATATCGCATACACGGGCAATCCCGTTACCAAGGAGATCGCAGGTAAGACCTACACCTTCGGTGCGGCGCTTCTTGCCGCTGATGCGGTAACGAAGATCGAATGGATCTATGCCGAGCCCGAGTATTGGGCATTGGGTGCAGAGGCATCTCACGCAAGCGTTGTGGTCGATCGCTTCTTTGCCTATGGCTTCAATACCTTCACGGTAGCGGAAGAAAACGAGGTTGTGGCAACGATGATCGCGATCAAGTCCGAAACGCTGAAGATGGGTCTGAAGCTTCAGAATCAGATCGGTATGCAGCTCTTCTTCACCAATGCGCTTGCAGAGCTTGGCACCGAGGTTAAGGTTAAGATCGGCGGTACTGAGTATGCGCTTTCCGAGCTCGAGGCGGTAGACGGCTTCTATAGACTTTCCGCGTCGGTTGCTCCGAATATCGCATATCAGGCGATCCCCGTGAGCATCGTGATCGGTGAGCGCGAGCACACCGTGAACCTCTCGGTCGGCTCCTATGCAACCAAGGTTCTTGCAACCGCATCCTATTCCGCGGTTCTTCATAACGTAACCTACGCAATGGTTGAGTACGTGAGAGCGTTTGCCGCTCTGAACGGAGAAGAGTTCCTTCCCGAGCTTCTCGCACCCGCAGGCTACGGTGATCCGCAGACCCCCGGTGAGGCAGTAAGCAATAACGAAGATAAGACGCTTCTTTCCGAGATCAGCTTCCATTTCGCCGAGTCCATCGAGCTCGCCCTTAAGGGCACGGCCGATGCCGAGGGTATGACGGTGAAGCTCACGCTTGCAAACGGTCATTACGCGTATGCGAAGGTTGAGGGCGGCGTCGTGCTCTTCAATAACCTGTACGTGAACGACTTCGCAGGTGAAATGACGATCGAGATCGGCACCGAGACCTATACCTACAGCGTTGAGAATTACTACAACGCAATGACAGGCGAGAACGAAGTTTATAAGGGCGCGATCGCCGCACTTTATAACTACGCTTACCATGCAGATCTTTACGTATCTAATTTGGAAAATGCTAATTGATGAAAGGAGGAAAAGAACATGAAAAAGAACTACGAAACCCCTAAGGCAGAGATCCTTGCCTTCGCAAAGGAAGACGTGATCACCTCCTCCGGCATCTTCGACTGGGAGCTCCCCGAGATCGATCTCGGCGGAGACGGTTGGATCTGGAACGAGGACGGCGGTATCTTCAAGGTGTAATGCACCTTGAAGGTATCCACCTCCGCCTTGTGCAGGTATCCACCTCTGCCTTGTGCAGGTATCCACCTCCACCTTGTGCAGGTATCCACCTCCACCTTGTGTAGGTATCCACCTCCACCTTGTGCAGGTATCCACCTCCGCAGTCGCTCCCATCAAAAAAAGCAGAGAAGCCTCTGCTGCTCGTTCTTAAGGACAGTTTCTAAGAATTAAGAACTACGAGCATTGCGAAGGCGAAGAAAGATACGAGAACATTTCGGTGTTTCTCGTATTTTTCTTTTTTGCACATTTGCAGATTTTCCGTCTTTATAGTACACTTAAAGCACC
>JAGBBQ010000015.1 GCA_017938425.1 Clostridia bacterium
AAACGAGCTTGACGTGCTGACTCTTGGTGACGAAAACGCCAAAGGGCTTGGAATGAATACGAACGTGATGCGCGTAATATTCTTACTGCTTTCCGCACTGTTGGCAGGTGCGGCAGTCAGCGTTTGCGGTCTGCTTTCCTTTGTAGGACTTTTAGTACCCCACGCAGTGAGAAGAATAGCTACGTCGGAGTCAAAGCATCTGTTGCCGCTGTGCGCTTTGTTTGGTGCGGGCTTCGTTTCACTATGTGATACGCTGGCGAGAGTCGTATTCGCACCGTATGAGCTGCCCGTGGGTATCATTATGGCATTTCTCGGTGCGCCCTTCTTTATCTTCATTCTGATCAAGGGAAAAGGAGGACACAGAAATGCTTGAACTGAATCGTATATCGGCAGGATACGGAAAACAGACCGTGCTTGATGGGATAAGTGTTGACTTTGAAAAAGGTAAGCTGACAAGCATTATCGGCGTGAACGGATGTGGAAAAAGCACACTGCTCAAAGCTATACTCGGAATTTTGCCACTGTCAGGCGGTGAGATCTTTATTGACGGCGAAAATCTCCTTACAATAAGCAGAAATGAGATAGCCAAAAAAATTGCCTATCTTTCACAAGGAAAGAATATCCCCGATATGACGGTAGAGCAAATGGTACTCCACGGCAGATTTCCGTTTCTCTCATATCCAAGACGGTATTCGAGTCACGATAGAGAGGTCGCAATAAAAGCGATGGAGACTGTCGGCGTTGCCGAGTTTGCCCGCAAGCCGCTTTATTCCTTGTCGGGCGGTATGCGTCAGAACGCCTATATCGCCATGGCTCTTGCGCAGGATACCGATTATATTCTTCTTGATGAGCCTACCACATATCTCGATATCGCTCATCAGCTTGACTTGATGCGTATTCTGCGAAAGCTTGCTGATAGCGGCAAGGGCATCGTTACTGTGATGCACGATCTGCCTATCGCCTTTGATTTTTCGGATAAGCTCACCGTGATGAGCAATGGTAAGATCATTGCTTACGGAACACCGAGCGAAATATGCAAGTCGCACATTGTTGAGGATATATTTGGTGTGAAAATAAAGCAAGTGCAAAAAGGCAAGTATTTGTATGAATATTGATTTGTGGTCAAACATGCGGTCAGACCACTTACATCGGGACAATTATTAAATTAGGTACTACCAAAATAGTCAGTGTTTTCAAGGGTCTCAGCGTTTTGGAAATCCACAGAACCGAAAGCGGCTCGCAGACGAGCGCGAGGCGCTCTTACTGCAAAAGAAATGCAAGGCATTTCTTTCATCCCGCCATCTTCGGTGACCATAAAAAAAGAGCATCACAAGGATGCTCTTTTTTTATGGTCGAAGCGGCGGGACTCGAACCCACGGTCTCCAGTACCCGAAACTGGCGCGATACCACCTTCGCTACGCCTCGATAATCGAGAAAATTCGCATCTGGGAGCTTGCTCACAAGAGCGAATTCGATGATTGCTCCGCGAGCCTTCGTCATTGACGAAGAAGCACGCAGTGCCACCGCAGATGCGGTGATGCTCGCAAGGAGTATAAGTTTTTATTGAATTTTGTTGTGGTCAGTTATGTGGTCAAAGCCACTTTTTAGAGGATTTTGCGTTTGGATCAATGATTCAGAGTCATTCGGATCAATGACTTAGAGTATTATAACATATTTTTCGGCTTCTGTCAATATTCATCGGGACTTTTTTGAAAAATAAAATTTCGGGCGATTTCGTGCGTAAGCGCGCGGGAGATTTTTTTGAAGCGGGTGATTAAAAGCGCGCTCTTGCGGGGAGAATAAATGTAAATAAAAACAAAGGAGAGTAGTATGATCGAACAGGATACGGTACGGCTGCTTCGCGAATGCGATGCGGGGGTGCGCATGGGCATCGCCTCGATCGAGGACGTAGAGAAGCACGCGAAGGGCGAGGATATGAAGAGGATCCTCGCGGACTGCAAGGAGTCGCACAAGATGCTCGGGGAGGATCTTGAAAAGGCGCTGGCTCGCTTTCAGGATGAGGGAAAGGCGCCGAATCCGATCGCGAAGGGAATGTCCTGGATGAAGACCGAGCTGAAGCTCGCGATGTGCGAGAAGGACGAGACGATCGCGGATCTGATGGTGGACGGCGCGAACATGGGCGTGAAGTCGCTCTCGCGCTACCTGAACGAATACAAGGCGGCATCCGAGGAGGCGAAGGGCATCGCCAAGCGGCTGATCGCCGTGGAGGATGCGCTTTCTGCCGATCTGCGTGCGTATTTGTAAGAGAAAAAGAGGTGCTGTGCAAAGCAGTACCTCTTTTTCATTTTTTATTCGTTCATCGTGGCGAAGCTGCCGGAATTAACCGTGCCTCAATCCTCAACGGTAACCGTTCCGTCCTCGCTGACGGTGATCTTCATACCGTCCTTGACGTAGGAGAGGAATTCGTCGCCGAGCGAGTCGATGACGGGCATCGTCACACCGTCCACCCAGACGTCCGCGAGAACAGCGCCTGCGGCGGCGAGGGAGTCGATGTGGTTTGCGAACAGCATGCAAGCGGGGTTTTTCTGCATCGCGCAAGCGCAGTAGAGAACCAGGCCGCCCGTGGTGGAGCCGATCGTCTGCGGCAGGCAGAGCGCCTTGCCGATGAGGGGCTTGCCGTGCAGCTCGGCGTTGTTCTGGTCGCCGCACTTCACCTGCTTATCGCCGAACTGCAGCGCCATCTGCAGAGAAGCGAGGGTGTTAAAGCCTTGTGTTGTCACCACGGCCTCTGCCGTAACGGCACCGGGGGTGATCACTCTTCCTTGAAACTTTTTCATTTTCATTTTCCTCCCTTCGTGATCGCTTCGAGAATCTGCGCATCCGTGTAGTATCTTGCGCTCGTGTAGGTGCGCAGCTTATTCGACGAGGTGATGACGGGCATCTTCTTGCACAGAGGGTTGTTCATATACATAAGAGGGCAGATGTACGAGGTGATCACGCCGGTCGCCTTCAGTCTTGCGGCATATTCGGTCTTGTTGAATACCTCGAGCACGCCGGGGGCGGCGGTCAGGACCGTGGGGATCGCGACCTTGGATGCGCCGCTTTCCTTCAGCGCCGCCTCGATGTTATCCGTCCAGGTCTTGAGCTGCTCCAGAGAGAGGTGGGGGCAGCCGATGAAGCAGAGCTTCGGCTTCGCATCGGGGTTCTTCCAGATGACGGGGTACTCTGCCTGTACTCTTGCAAGCTCGGCGTCGTCAATGATATATTCCTTTGCGCCCTCCGCGATCAGCGCCTCGCCCTGCTCCTTTGCCTCGGGGGTCAAGCCGTCGATATGGTAGAGGCCGACGGCACCGTTCGAGGCGGTTGCCGCGCCGAAGTCCTTCAGATATGCGCAGGTCGCATCGTCAAGCTCGGTGCCGATATAATCGGAAAGACCGTAGATATAGGGAACGTCCTCCATCACCTTCATACCGATGGCAGAGCCGAGCAGCTGCGCCTCGGGCTTCTTCGTGGTCTTGACGCGCACGATCCAGGTCGCCCTTCTGCCCTCGTCGGTCAGAAGACCGAAGTAGGGAACGTAGCCGACGATCGAGCCCATAATATCGATGATGCCGGAGTTGCGGTTGCATCTTGCGCCGAGCACCGAGTTTGCGTAAACAACGGCGCTGGACTCCGCCCAGGAGAGAACGTCACCCTTCTTCGGCTTATTGCCGACCTCGTCCATATAGCAGGTGCAGGAGAAGGCGTTCTTATCCATCAGGCCGAGCTTTTCCAGCTGCTGCTCGTAGAAGTCCTGCTTTGCGTACATGAACTTATTGAACACGAAATTCTGAAGGAAGTTCGCGGGAACATTCTTGTCCAAGGGACGGGGATCGACCGAGAATTTCTGCCCGGAAGCCACGCCTGCGTCAAGAATTGTTTGCATAAGGTCGTAAACGGGAGACATTACCTTCAGTCCGAAGGAGGTAACGAGATGGTTGTACTGCGAGGTGATGGGCACGAGCTTTTCTGCCTCAAAGGCGTCGCCGTACATCACGAGCGTTTTCATAACCTTGGCGAGGGTCTCGCCCTTTTCGCCATCCAGAATGGCTTTTTGTTCATTCGTTAAGAGCATAGCGTTTTCCTTTCTATCACAGCTTCATGCATACGTCCCAGGCGCCCCAGATAACGGTGCGCAGGTTGCCGACCTTGTCGGCATCGCCGATGACGTGCACGTGTGCCTTTTTCTTTGCGAGAGGTGCGGGATTGTAGCCGACCGAGAGAACCACGGTGTCACTTTCGATCTCAAAGCTCTCGCCGTCCTTATTCTTTGCGATGACCTTGCCGTCCTCGATCGCGCTTACGCCGGTCTCGAGATGCACGGGCACCTTGTTGGTCTTGAAGAAGTCGCGCAGGTAGCTGGTGTTGGCAAGGCAGATGCCCTTGGTGGTGATGAGGTCGTCCTGCATCTCCACGATCGTGGGCTTCTTACCCTTCAGATAGAGCTCGTACGCGATCTCGCAGCCGGTCAGACCGCCGCCGATGACGGTGACCTTCTCTCCGACCTCGGCCTTGCCGAGAAGCACGTCGATGGCCTCTACCGCGGTATCGGCACCGGGGATCGGGATGCGCTTTGCCTTGGCGCCGGTCGCGATGATGACCTCGTCCGCAGCGAGCGTGCCGATATCCTTGATCTCGGTGTTCATCTCCACCTTGATGGGGAGCTTTGCAAGCTCGCGGATGTACCAGGCGATCAGCGCGCGGTCCTTCTCCTTGAAGGAGGGAGCGGCTGCGGCAATGAATACGCCGCCGAGCGCATCGGTCTTTTCATAAAGGGTGACCTCGTGGCCGCGCTTCGCGCAGACGATGGCTGCCTCCATACCGCCGATGCCGCCGCCGATCACGGCGATCTTCTTTTTCTTCTTGGCGGGGGTGAGGCTGTATTTCTTCGACTGCATCGTTTCGGGGTTCAGCGCGCAGCGCGCAAGTCCCATCGTGTCGGTCAGATCCTGGGTGTTCGCGTGTCCCTTCGAGGAGGAGAAGTTAAAGCAGCCGCTGTGGCAGCAGATGCAGGGCTTGATGTCCTCAAGGCGATCCTCGATCAGCTTGGTCACCCAGGCGGGGTCGGTCAAGAACTGGCGGGCAACGCCCATGGCGTCGATGCGTCCCTCGGCGATCGCCTGTGCGCCGATCTCGGGGTCCATTCTGCCTGCGCAGACCACGGGGATATGGACGAATTTCTTGATGTGCGCCACGTCCTCGAGGTTGCAGTTCTCGGGCATATACATCGGGGGATGCGCCCAGTACCAGGAGTCATAGGTTCCGTTGTCGGCGTTGAGCATATCGTAGCCCGCGTCCTCCAAAAACCTTACCGCTCTTTCGGATTCCTCCATATTACGGCCGACCTCCACGTAGTCCTCGCCGGGCATCGCGCCCTCGCAGAAGCCCTTCATCTTGGAAACGGCGGAATAGCGGAGCGAAACGGGGAAGTCCTCACCGCAGCTCTCCTTGATCGCCTTTACGACCTCGGCCGCAAAGCGATAGCGGTTCTCGAAGCTGCCGCCGTAATCGTCGGTACGCTTGTTGAAGAACTCGATCGCGAACTGGTCGAGAAGGTAACCCTCGTGCACCGCATGCACCTCCACGCCGTCAACGCCTGCCTCCTTGCAGAGCTTCGCGGTCTTGGCGAAGGCCTCGATGATCTCGTGGATCTGCTTCACGGTCATCTCGGGGCAGATGATGTCGTGCGCCCAGCGGGAGGGCTGGGGGCTGGGGCTTGCAAGCTCGTGCGAGGTGTCGAGGATCGGCTTCAGGATCGCACGGGTGAATTTATTCTTATGTAAGGGAGCGACGAGCTCGGTGATCGCCCAGGAGCGGCCCATTCCTGCCGTCAGCTGGATGAAGAGCTTCGCGCCGGTCTTATGGATCTCGTCCATAAATACCTTAAGCTCCTTGAACATTTTTTCGTTTTGCCAGAGCCATTTGCCCCAGAAGGTGTCACGCAGGGGCGCGATGCCGGGGATGATCAGGCCGACGTTGTTTTTCGCGCGCTTGAGGAAGAGCTTTGCCGCCTCCTTGTCAAAGTGGCAGCCGCCGAGCTCGAACCAGCCGAACAGCGAGGTGCCGCCCATCGGGCACATCACGATGCGGTTCTTGATCTCAACGTCGCGGATCTTCCAAGGTGTAAAGAGCGCCTCGTACTTCTGATCTGCTTGCATTTGCATAAACTTTCTCCTTTTTAACGGATATTTCAGCTTTTTTATAAGGATTTTCAGGTTTTTCGGTCCTTTTGGCGGGCAAGATTTTTGCATACCAACCTTCATTATATCACATAGTTAAAAATATGTCAAGGCGCAGCGCGCACGCATAAGAAGGCCGCCGTGCGGGGATGCACGGCGGCGAGGGCGTTATCGGCGGTCTTACCGAGGACTTTTCTCGGTGTGTGCCGTCCCCCTTTTTTCTCCGAGGCCTGCGAGGATCGCGGCGCTGAGAAAGAAAAGGCAGGCGGCAAAAAATGCGGGCGTCGGTGTATCAAGACCGCGCAGGATGGAGATCGCGGCGGTGATGAGCGCCGCCAGCGGCGTGATCACGGCAACGAGAGAGGGGGAGAGGTGGCGCGTGGCCTCGTTTCGCAGAAGCCAGCACAGCCCCACGCTCAGAAGCCCGAAGAGGACGGCGGCAAGGATCGGCAGAGGCTTCGGGGTCAGGACGATCTCTTCGATCGGTGCGCCGCCGACGTGAATGCAATGCAGGGAAAGGCAGAGCACCGCCGAGGTGAGAAAATAGGTCACGGAATGCACCGCCGTAAAAAGGCGTATATCCATTCCCTCGGTGCATCGCGCGGTGGTGACGATGCCGACGCCGAGCATCAGCCCGGCCGCGGCGCAGAGCAGATCCCCGATGCCGATGCTGCCGTGCAGGATATCCGCGCCGGCGAGAAAGCCGCAGCCGAGAAGGCAGAGAAGTGCGGCCGCCCATTGCGCGGCCGAGGGGCGCTTTCGGAAGAAGAGAAGGAGCACGAGCGGCACGGAGAGGCAGGATAGATGCTCGAGAAAGGCGTAGCGCGTGGGCGAGGTGTATTGCAGGCCGATGCGCTGCAATACACAGGCGAGAGAATTGACGAGCGCGATCGGCAGGGCGACGGTGAGATACCGCCGATCCCATTTTTCTCTGTGTCTCACGGCGAGCGCGACGAAGAGGATCGCCGAGGCGAGCGTGGAGAGCGCGGATAGTGCGGCGGCGGAAAAATAACCGTAGAAATAGCGGTTGACCAGGGGATCAAGCCCCCATACGCTCACGACGGCGAGAAGCATCAGGACGTATTTCACTTCGGCTTTTTTCATTGCTTCTCCCCCCCCGTCAGCGGTCATTTTTTCTATATCCAATATAGCACACCTCTTGACTTTTGGGAAGTGAAGCTTTATAATAAAGCTATGAAAAAGCTTCACAGCGAAAGGAGCAGCCGTGGATACCTTCAAGATCAGAGCCGTGCTTGCCGCGGCAGAGACGGGAAGCCTCTCCCGTGCGGCCGAGCAGTTTTCCTATACTCCCTCGGCGTTTTCCCATATGCTTTCCGCCTTTGAGGACGAGCTCGGCGTGCGCATCTTTCACCGCTCGTCGCGCGGCGTTTCTCTCTCCGAGGAGGGCAAACAGCTCTATCCCGAGCTCAAGCGGATGGCGGAATGCGAGCGGCGGCTTTTGTCCACCGTAAAAAAGACCGTGGAGGAACAGAAATATACCCTGCGCATCGGCACCTATTCCTCGATCTCGCGCAGCATTCTCTCGCCGCTCATCAAGCGCTTTTGCGAGCTGCATCCGAATATCGAGCTGTATATCACGGTGGCGGACGATCTTTCGGGCTTTCTCGATAGGGATCTTGCGGACATCGTGTTTGCCGACGGGCGCATTCTCGAAAAGGGGGAATGGATCCCTCTGATGGAGGACCGATGCCTTGCGGTCGCCCCGCCCTCTCTGCTCGGCGCGTCCCAAACAGTCACGCGCGAGGCACTGTACGCATATCCGCATATCCTGACAGACGAGGAATACCTTGCGGGGTATTTCGATAAAACGAGATTCGTACGCACCCTGCATTTGCGCTCGGAGGACGACCTTTCGGTCATCGATATGGTGAAGCAGGGCTTCGGCGTGGCGGTGCTGCCCGAGCTCGTTCTGCGCGGCAATACCGAGGGCGTTTCGGTGCTCGCGCTGGATCCGCCGCTCTCCCGCACCGTCGGCTTTGCCTATAATAAGCATAGCGATTCTGCCTTTCCCGCGCTCGCAAAATTCATTCGCTTTATCAAGGAAAATGCCGTATCGGTCGGTTAAAAGAAAACAATTGTTTGTAATTAATAAAATATGAGGTGAAAATATGAAGACATCGAATAAAATTCGCGCCGTCATCTTCGTTTTTGCTTTTATCTTTCTTTTCTCTCCGATCCTTGTCTCGGCGGATTCGGGGCCGAAGCCCTCGGTGCGCATCGTGCTTCCGCAGGAGTGCGCCGGTGCGTACGCCACCCTTCTTTCCGCGGAGGAAAGCACGGGGCCGCACTCGGCCTGGGACGGAAGCGAAGCGCATGCCTATCACGATCGAAACGAGGATTGGGGCACGCCGTACGACGTATGGGAGGCCTTCGTTTCTTATAAGGATGCGGACGGCTTTTATTATCTTCAGCTCACCGAGACGCAGGTGGAGGAGAGCGGCGAATGCGCCTGGCGCTATTATCCGCCCGAGCGCTTTAAGCTCCTTTTGTATTTTCCCGAGACCGATCGCTATCTCGTCAGCGGCATCCTTGAGCGCTACGCGTTTCACAGCTATTTTACTGCCACGGTCGAGGGCGGCGCGCTGACGCTTGCCGCGTCCTACGATTATACCGCCGAGGCGGTCGGCTTTGCCGCGCGGCTCGTTCTCACGCTGGCGGCGGAGCTTTTGCTTGCGCTTCTGATCTTCCCGCGCGATAAGCGGATGCTGATCCCGATCGTTATCATCAACGTCATAACGCAGGTGGGGTTGAATCTTTTTATCAGTCGGATGGCGTACTACAACGGAACCGTGATCTACGTGCTCAGATACCTTGGTCTTGAGCTGGCGGTGACTGCGGTCGAGGCGGCGGTGCTCTGGATTCTTGCGCCGCGGCTCTCCTCGCTTGAAAATCCGCGGCGGCGCGCCGTGGTCTATACGGTTTTTGCCAATCTTTGCTCCTACGTGCTGGGGTACGCGATCTCTATGATCGTTCCCGCCCTGTTCTGAAGTCATTTCTCGGAGAATAAAAATGAAGGATTTTTTCGAGCGTCATAAAAAAACACTGCTCTCGCTTTTGCGCATCCTGATCGCGGTTGCGCTGCTTTCGCTTCTCGCGCTTGCGCTGCTTCTGCTCATCGGCATCGTGTATATTGAGGATGGCATTCAGGTCAATCTCGCGCTCTTTGAAAAATGGAGAAGCTCGCCGCTCGGCGTCTTGATCATCATCGGCGTGCAGGTGCTCGTTACGACCTTTTTATGCTTTTTGCCGGGCACGACGATGACCTTTCTCGTGCTGCTCCCTCTGCTTTACGAAAGGCTTTGGCAGGCGTTTCTGATCTCGTTTGTCGGTACGCTGCTGTCGAGCATCGCGATGTATGCCGTCGGCCGCTTCGGAGGCAGGCCGCTTTGCGAGCGGTTTCTCGGCCGCGAGGATACCGAAAAGGCATTTTCTCTGCTTCGCGACAGAGGCACGGTGTATTTTCCCTTGATGATGCTTTTTCCGATGTTCCCGGACGATGCGCTCGTGATGATCTCGGGCACGATGGGGATGCGGCTCTCCTGGTTTATCCCCTCGATCGTGATCGGGCGCGGCATCGGCATCGCGAGCATTATCTTCGGCTTCGGCAGCATCCCCTACGAGCGCTTCACCACCGTATGGCATTGGATCGCCTTTGTTCTGATCACTGCCGCCCTGGTGCTCTCGCTCTTTTTCGCGGCACATCGGCTGAATCAGCATCTGAACCGAAAAAAATAAAACGCGCTTTGTGATAATGTCACGGAAAGCATACGCGCGCTCTGCTATAATAATGGTAGAAAAAGGCAGAAGCCTTTGAAGAAGCGCAGATCCCAATCGGTCGGTCCTTCACCCCGCTTTTGCTTTCACACAGTCGCCATAGGCGACGAAAGGAGGTTCTTATGCAATATTTCGTTTCCTTCTTAGAGGGAATTATCACATTTGTTTCGCCCTGCCTATTGCCGATGCTCCCCGTCTACGCCTCGTATTTTGCCGGCGGCGGAGAGAGAAGCAAGAAAAAAACGCTGCTTGGTGCGCTTGGCTTCGTGCTTGGCTTCACGCTCGTTTTCGTCCTGCTCGGTGCGCTGGCAGGCACGCTCGGCGGCCTTGTGCGCCGCTACCAGACGGTAGTCAACGTCCTCACGGGCGGTATCGTGATCCTTTTTGGCTTGAATTATCTTGGCGTTCTGCGGTTGAACCTCTTCCGCGGCAGCAAAAGGGCGATGCGCGGTGAGAGGGGCGGCTTCTTTTCCTCGGTGCTGTTCGGTATCGTCTTTTCCGTGGGATGGACGCCCTGCGTCGGTGCGTTTCTCGGCTCGGCGCTGCTGCTCGTTGCAGGGCAGGGACGCGTTCTCGAGGGAATGCTGATGCTGTTTTTGTATTCGCTCGGTCTCGGTATCCCCTTTGTGGTCGGTGCCGTTCTGATCGACCGACTGAAGTCCGCCTTTGATTTTATCAAGAAGCATTACCGTGTGATCAATATCGTCTCGGGTACGTTTCTGATACTGATCGGTGTGCTGATGGCCTCGGGGCTTTTCGGCCGCTGGATCGCTTTACTTAGTTAAGAAAGGAGATTCTATGAAGCTGAAGCTTGCTTTATCCATTCTCGCGTTTGCCATCTTTATCGGCGGCGCGTATATCGCATACGATCAGCTCGCGCCGAAGGCGGGTGACTCCAATCTCCACTTTGTGGAGGAGGGACAAAAGCCCTCGGGCGGGCAGACCGAAACACCGGCGCCCACGCCTACACCCACCCCGACCCCGACCCCAACGCCGACACCGACACCCGAACCCACCCCGTCACCCGAGCCGACGCCGACGCCCACCCCGTCGCCGACGCCGCCGACCGAGGAGGATGTGAGCGATACCGGCGCGGTGGATACGACCGAAAAGCCGCCCGAGGCAGGTCTTGTGCCCCCGCCGCCGGCTCCCACCGTGAGCGACTTCACGGTCTATGATACGAACGGCAAGGCGGTGAAGCTCTCGGACTATTTCGGCAAGCCGATCGTCCTGAATTTCTTTGCCTCCTGGTGCGGTCCCTGCCGCACGGAGATGCCCGCGTTCCAGACCAAATATAACGAGCTTTCCTCCGAGATCCATTTTCTGTTCGTCAGCCTGGATGAGTCCTTTGCCGATGCCAAAAACTACGTGAGCAAGCAGGGCTTTTCGATCCCGATCCTGCACGATCGGTACGGCAATGCCGCCGCGGCGTACGACGTGGAGAGCATCCCCTCCACCTTCTTTATCAACGCGGACGGCGATCTGGTTGCTTACGCGATCGGCGCTCTGAGCTTCGCAAGCCTGGAGCTCGCCATCTCGAGGATCCGATAAAAAAATCCTCGCTTTGTGATAAAGTTACAGATTTATTTCAGGATTCGTGGTATAATAAAACCGTAAAGAAAAAAGAACAAACAAAGGAGATAAAAAAATGAGTGTTTTGAAGCTTGGTGACAATAATTTTAACGAGGCGGTCAAGGACGGTCTTGTGTTGGTAGACTTCTATGCGGATTGGTGCGGCCCCTGCCGTATGATGGCGCCCATCCTCGAGGCGGTTGCCGCCGAGAGGGAGGACCTCAAGGTCGCAAAGGTCAACGTGGACGAGAGCGCCGCGCTGGCATCGCGCTTCGGCGTGATGAGCATTCCCACGCTCGTGCTGTTGGACGGCGGCGAGGAGGTCAAGCGCATTGTCGGCGCGCGTCCGAAGGATGCGCTGCTTGATGAGCTCGGCGTTTGAGGGGCTGCCAAATTTCGGCAAAACCGAAAACGAAAACTTGGGGCTGCCACCTCCCGGGATAACCGAAAACGAAAAAAGAAGAGGTACTGTTTAATCAGTGCCTCTTTTTTTCTTTATATCAGATTTAAAAGGAATTAAGGTTGAAAACCTTACGGTTTTCTTCCATCTTATCGGATTTTCGTTTTCTATCGCCGTTTCACCGCTCAGCGTACGCTTGTACGCTTCTCGCGGCTCAGCCGACGATTTCTCCTCGGGATCTGTTTGCCCCAAGGGGCTGCCACCTCCCGGTAGAACCGAAAACGAAAACTTGGGGCTGCCACCTCCCGGGATAACCGAAAACGAAAAAAAGTAGGGGAATTGTTAACTCAGTTCCTCTACCTTTTCTTTTTGCGTATTTGAGAAAATATTGAGGTTGAAAACCTTGCGGTTTTCTTCCATCTTATCGGATTTTCGTTTTCTATCGCCGTTTCACCGCTCGGCGTACCCTTGTACGCTTCTCGGGCTTACTCGTTTTCGCCAAAGACCGCATTCGGTCTTTGGGCTTCGCCCTCAAATCGCCTATGCGATTTGGCGAAGAGCAATCTGCACTCGCTCACTTGCAAGAAAACTTGCAGATTCGCT
>JAGBBQ010000108.1 GCA_017938425.1 Clostridia bacterium
CGCCGCCGACGCGCGTGCTCGCCGCAAGGCAAAGCGCACGCAGCTCATCGTACGAGGCATCGGCATCGAGGAAGAGGGCAAGACTCCCCTCGGTTCTCTCCACCGTCTCGGCGCGTGCCTCGGCGGCGCGGATGCGATGGCGCTTGAACTCGTATTCGAGCTGCGCATTGGCCTCCAAGAGATGCCTGACCGCCTCGGCGGTCTCGTGCTGCTTCGTAGAGAGCGCGGCGCCGATCGCCGCCACGTTGCGGTATTTCTCGCGATAATCACGCAGCGCACGTGCGCCCGCCTGCATCAGAATGCGCGTGCCGCCGCGATGCTTTTCAAAATCAAGAAGCTTGATCAGTCCGATCTCGCCCGTATAGGCGACGTGAGGCGCGCAGCAGGCGCAGGCATCCACGCCCTCAACCGTGACGATGCGGACGTTTTCCGTGAGATCGAGCTTTGCGCGATAGGTCATCGAGGCAAGCGCCTCGGGTGCGGGATAGCTGATCCTGACGGGGAGGTTTTTAAAGACGGCGGCGTTGGCAAGCTCCTCCGCGCGGTCAAGCATCGCGCGGTCCACCACCTTATCGATATCCAGCGTGACGATATCCCCGAGATGGAAGCCGACGTTCTCCGCGCCGTAAAGCGAATGGAGAATGCCGGAAACGATATGCTCGCCCGTGTGGCATTGCATCCGCTCGAAGCGGAGCGAAAAATCGAGCGCGCCCCGCACCGTATCGCCAACGGGCGGCGCACCGTCCAGAAGATGATAGATCACGCCGTCCTTTTCCTTCACGTCCAATACGCGAAAGCCGCCGAGCGTGCCCGTATCCGCGCCCTGACCGCCGCCCTCGGGAAAGAACGCCGTGGCATCGGTCTCTACAAGATAGCCGCCCGCAGCCTCGGTAACGGAAAGCACTCTTGCAAAAAAGGAGGTAAGGTAGGCGTTTTTATCATATAGCTTTTCGGTCATTTTTCGTAAGACTCCTTCGGAAAAAGATTCCACGGATATTCCGTGATCGGGGGCAGCGCGCAAACGGACACGCCCTCGCCCGCGAGGGCGGCGGCATAGAGCGCGACGCGGCAGCCCTTCTTGCGGCTGCCGTACTTTCCGTCCCCGAACAGAGGCATCCCGCGAGAGGCAAACTGCACGCGGATCTGATGGAAGCGCCCCGTGGTCAGCTTCACGCGCACGAGCGCGCAAGGGCTGCCGCCATCCTCGGCGCGGGAGAGCGTTTCGTAGGTGAGAACCCCCTCCTTTGCCCCGCCGTGCGCGCTCTTGACGATGAACGCCTTGGCGGCGGCGCTTTCCTTGCGGATGTAGTCGCGCATCTCGCCCCCGTCCGCAGGACTGCCCGACGCGACGAGATAATAGGTTTTCTCTACTCTCCGCTCGGCAAAGGCGGCGCTCCATTTCGCGGCAGAGCGCGCGTTTTTTGCAAAGAGAACGACACCGCCGACCGCGCGGTCCAGCCGATGGATGAGGTGGAGCGAGGGGCAGGCGCACGCCTCTGCCGCCGTGGAAAGAAGATCCGTATCTCCCGTGGGATCGGGCTGCACGGGCATACCGATCGGCTTTTCGACACAGACAACATCCTTATTTTCGAACAGAATACGCAAAACAAAGCGCCTCCCTTCTCTGCTTTTTAATCCATTGTAGCAGAAAAGCGAGGCGTTTGCAAGTTATTTTTAAAATTTCTCAGGCGCGCGGTCTCGGCTGCGTGCGCACGTGGAAGGTCCTGCCGCCTGTGAGAGCGATCATTTTGATCGCGCCGAGAGAAAAATCGTCGGCATAGACGGTGAGGGGCTTATCGATGCTGCCTCTGGCAAGCACCTTCAGATACCCGACGTCGGGGGCAATGAGCTTCTTCTTTTTCAGACGGTTGATATCCACCTCCTCGCCCGGAGCAAAGGCGGCGGACAGCGTATCCACGTTGATGACACCGTGGCGCGTGCCGTCCGTATAGATCTCACGCTCCTCCGCCATCACGAGCGCCTCCGCCAGGGCATCGGTGATCAGTGCCTCGGCGGTCGAAACGTCCACCGCATCGACCGAGGCGACCGACGCATCGTCCGCCTCCTCCGACGGCTCCTCCGGGAGAACGGGCGCGGCATCCGACACAACGGGCGGCGGCGCCTGCTCCGTGATAAGATACCCCTGATCCTGCTCGGACAGCGAGGGGCTCTCCTCGCGCGTGAAGAGCGGATAGGTGCAGGTATGCGCACGGACGGGCGCCTCCTGTGCCGTGCGGCGCTTTCTTTTCAGCACCGCAACAAGGAAAAAGAGAATGAGCCCGAAAAGCAGGATCGCGGTAAGCCCCAGAAGCAGCGCCGCCTCCGCCGCGGGTGGCAGGCGGTAGGTGCGGATCACCTCTCCGCCCTCATAGCGCACAAGATAGTCGGGGTTTTCAAATCGGTAGACCGCCTTGCCGCTCCCGTATTCCGCGCGGAAGCAAAGATCGTCTCCCGCAAGAGGGCTGCCCGCGACCACCGTATAGGACGGCGCGGAGAATTTTTCCCCGAGCCAAAGCGTGACGTCCTCAAGCGTAACGGTCAGCTCACGCGGTAAAAGCTCGAAAAGGACCTCGGTCTCTTCCCCGCCGCTTTCAAAAACATAGTTTTTGGGGTCGGTGAGA
>JAGBBQ010000109.1 GCA_017938425.1 Clostridia bacterium
AAAATACAGAAAATACCCCTCTTATTTAGACAAATTGCCTAATACAATTCTTTCGTATTTTCCATTCCATTCAACAAAAATGAGTGAAATATTTCACACACTTTTCTGAAATTCGTTCCGACATTTTCATGGAAAAAAACGGGAAAAAGAGGGAGGAAATCCTCATTGATTTCCATTCCACAAAAACAATTTTGACAGAAAACACAAAAGAAAATCCGCCAAAATGAAATCCTTTTTACAATACGAACAAATCGTTCAGTTTTCTTCTGAAATTGATGTTGCTTATTTTCGTGTTGTATCTTCAATACTGCTCGTTCAAATGAAAAAGTATATACAGAAAGTGGTGAGAGAATAGCTAGATACACAACTTTTATTGAAGTGAATCATGTGGAGAATTACAGAGAATAAAGATAGAGAAGTCAAGAAGTTGGTGAAAAATACACAAGAAAAGTTCAACGGATTGAACAATATTCAAATAACACAAATCACTTCACTCTTCAAAAGCGGGACAGCACTGCGGTTTTTTCGGCCTTTTGAACAAAAAGAACTTGCGTTTTTTTGCCCATTTTGCTATTTTCCGTACTTTTTCCTTATTTTATTACAAAAAGGTATTGAAAAGCAATAGCATGTGTGCTACAATGAGGGTAATATAATACTTTTATTATCATATAAATGTATTATAAATAATTGCAAGGCGCGCTCGGGATAGCGCGGCAGGCAGACACAAATTTTTTCATAGGGAGGCGTGCTGAGAATGGGAAAGATTTTAGGCTTTTTTAAGAATTGCTGGGACAAGCGCAATGACTCCGTGAACAGCCTTGTTGGCTGGTGCGTATACGGCGGCGTTCTTGCGGTTGCGATCGCTCTTGCACTGATCATCTGGCTTTAATTTAGTATTTATTAAAAAATTATTTTAAGGAGAAACCAAAAATGAGAAACACTAAGAAAAAGGGCTTCACGATCGTTGAGCTCGTGGTCGTTGTTGCTGTGATCGCGATCCTTGCCGCGGTTCTGATCCCCACCTTCAGCGGCATCATCAAGAAGGCAAAGCTGAATGCCGATGAGCAGACCGTTACCAACATGAACAAGTACGTTGCGGCCGCAGCGGCTGAGGAAGAGTTTGCATATCCTGCTGACGCAGTAAACGCTCTTTACGACAACGGCTTTAATATTGGCAAGTTTGAGACCTTCTCGAAGGGCTACCACTACGCTTACGATTTCGAGGACAACAAGTTCTACCTCCTCGACGATAACGCGAACGTGATCTTCCCCGACAGGGATCAGGCAGCTTCCGAGCTTTGGGGCTTCTTTAACAACGCGAAGTCCGACTACATCGCAGGCGTTACCAAGTACATTGCCACCTCTGCTGTTTACGATGCAAATCTCTTCAATGCGTATGACTGCGTATTCAGAAGCGAGACCGAGGCTTACACGCTCGACCTGAACAGCAAGTCTCTTACCGTTGCTGCAAAAGGCACGGCGAAGAACATCACCCTGAAGAACGGTACCGTTCTTGACACCGTGGCTGACGGCTACACGCTGGATGCAAGCGTTGAAAAGAAGGCTGCTGCAAGTGCGGCTGATATTGCTGCCGCTGCCGTTGTCAACGACGTTATGACCATCGAGGGCAAGATCTTCACCCAGACCAACATCACCGATCAGCTTGATTTCAGCGACTTCGGTGCTGCAAAGCAGGTCGTATTCAATGATTGCACCTTTGATCTCTCCGGCAAGAACGCTTCCGTTGAGTTCAACGGAGCCAATATCGAAAGCTACACCTTTACCAACTGCGTATTCAACCTTGATGCGAAAAACGTATTCATCATCGGTAACACAAATGCGCCCGACCTGACCGTGAAGGATTGCTTCTTCTCCTCCGGCCGCGGCCTTGTTATCGGTGCGAATAATATCGCTTCGGACATCTCCACCTTCGACGAGGTCCTTATCGAGGGCAATACCTTCGTTGACAACGGCACCGCTTCCGGCAAGCCTTCTCTTCAGATCTCTGCCGGCTCGGACTGCGAGCATAAGTTCACCGCATCCAAGATCACCATCAAGAATAACGACTTCAACTGCAAGGATATTGCTGTCAGAATCCACGAGACTGTTAGCTCCATCGTTTGCGCAAACGTAACGATCAGCGGCAACAAGATCGAGGCTAAGACCGTTATCGACGGTGACGGCGCTACCAAGGCACAGGCGATCGCAGATTCCTGGGCACCCAAGTTTAACTGATAGCTTTCTTTTGAAAAGCTTCGAAACCCGAGGAGAGATCCTCGGGTTTCTTTTTTCAAGAGATAATTGCAACGTATTGTTTACATATCGAATTCTTTTTTGAAAATGCATTGACAAGCGAAAAGCAATGCGGTATACTTATACATATGTCGAATTTACGGTTTTTACGGAGAATTTCCTGTATGAAAAGAAAGCGAAACGGCTTTACGATCGTGGAGCTCGTTATGGTAATAGCGGTGATCGCGATCCTTGCGGCGATCCTGATCCCGACCTCCTCGGGCGTAGTGGACGAGGCAAGCAGGACCGCACGCTTCAGCGAGGCGCAAAGGGCCTATGCACGCTACGTTTGCGATCACGGTGCGGATGCGGATTTCACCGTTCCGCTCTACGTTTCGGTCGAGGGGACGCTCTTCCCGATCACGGACGGAAAAGTGGAAGCCGCCGAGGTGCAGGGCGAGGATGCCGAGGACACAAGGAGTGCCTTCTGTGCTATGCACGAGGACTGCGACAAGCTGCAGTTCGAAGCCGAGGTGGCGGATGCGCTCTCCGCGCCGAGAGAAAAGGCGGAGGCAGAGAGACTCTATGCGGCGTTTGCCGCGCTTCACGGTATACCGATCATCCTTTACGTGAAGGTGGACGAGGCGGTTTTCGAGATGGATCCCGAGAGCGGCGAAGCGACGCGGCTGGACGAAGGCCTTGCGGCGGCGCTCGTTTTCGAGAGCTACGGCTGCGCCGCAGAGGGTGCGCACACGGCGTGTGCGAGCGTTTTCCGCCTCGTGGTCGAGCCATAGTTTTTTGCATATTGCATAGATTTTAAATACATATTATCTAAAATCTCTATAAATATATTGACAACGCAGCGAAAAGAAGGTATACTATAGGTGTGGTGGCGGGTGCTTTCCGTGCCGCAAAAAACATTTTGCCTGCCAAGGGATACGGCCTGCGCGGCACCTTCCGAGTGGATGCAAGGGCACGGCGGCTTCCCTTCGCACAAATATTTTTTCAGGAGATTTTATCATGAAAAGAACTAACAAAAAGGGCTTTACTATCGTCGAGCTCGTTGTCGTTATCGCGGTCATCGCGATTCTTTCCGCCGTTCTGATCCCCACCTTCTCGGGCATTACCGGCAGAGCAAAGGATGAGGCGCTCAATGCTGAGCTTAAGGCAGTTTATACCCAGTATGCAACCGAAAAGGCAGAGGATGACGAGGACGTTGCTTCTGTTGTTTATATCGAGTATGATGGCAAGTATTACATGGTTGAGAACGGCGACACCGCCGATCGAACCGAGGCAGAGCTTCCCGAGTGCAACAAGAGCTTCGTTGGCGGTCGCGCTTTCGAGAAGCTTGCGGATGCACATGCTTATGACGGTGATGCCGACACCGATTGCAACAACTGCGGCGCGGCGCGCTCGTAACTGTGTAACATAATAAAATCACTCGGAATGATTTTGAACACCACAACGCTCTTTTTGGGGTGTTGTGGTGTTACTTTTCAAAAAAAGGAGGTTGCCCTTATGCAAGCGAGCAGAAAAAAGCGCGGCTTTACGCTGACGGAGCTGACCGTCGTGCTTGCCGTAATGGCCATCGTTGCTACGCTGACGGTTACCTTCTCTTCCCTGATCTCGAAAAGGCGCGCCGAGAGCCACGCAACGCTCGAGGCGATGCAGGATATAGCCGTCGCCGAGGAGACGGTGGAGGCTTGGATCAAAAGAAACAACGTGACGGCATTTACCGAAAGCGACCGTCTTCTCGCCGAGGGCGGTGCTTCCATCGAAGCGAGCGAGGGAAAGCTCGTGATCGGCGGCGAGACCGTTTACTCCTTCGAGAGAGTGACCTCTATTACCTTCAAGAGCGAGGAGACGAACGGCAATACGATATACTATTGCTCGGCGGCATACACATTGCCAAGGTCCGAGGAAGAAATGCTTTACACCTTCTGCGTTTATAAGCAGGCGGTGACACCGTAAAAGGGGGTACGGACGATGAAAAGAAGAGCCCCCGAGAAAAATAAAAAACGCGGCTTTACCGTGGCAGAGGTGATCATTGCGCTCACCGTGATCGTGACCGTCAGTGCCGCGGCGCTTGTGATGATCTCGATGCAGGTACGCACCGAAACGAAGGCGGCGCAAACGATCGCCGCGACCAATATGGCGGAGAATGCGATCGAATGCTTCCGTTACAGTTATCATAGCGATACAAAGGAATTTGAACAGGCATTCACGGAATGCGGATATGAGAAAAAGGCGGAGAACCTTTATACGCACGGCACGCTTCTTTGCGAGATCGCGATCGCGGGCAACGAGATCGACGTGACGGTCAGAAACGCGAGGGGCGAGACGGTCGCTTCCGTGGAGAATTTTTTGGTTGGAGAATAAATTATGGCGGCGCTCGCCGCCGTGATATAGATATGCCGCCCGCAGGCGGCGTGAAGGGAGGAAAAGCGACGGTGAAGAAGAATCTTAGGCGCGGCGTGGCAATTGAATTTGCGATCGGGCTGATGCTCCTCGTCATCGCATTTTCCATCCTGATGGTGACGACCTCAATGCTGCAGATCAAGGCGGTCAGAGACGATCTTGCCGATCTTAAAGAGTCCGTGCAAGAGATGCAGACCGAGGAGGGCGTGGAAAACAACGCACTTCGGATCAACGAAAAATGAAAAGATATGCCGCCCCGGGGCGGTATGAAGGGAGAAAAAGCAACAGTGAAGGACAAGAGCCTGCATTCGGTGATCGCGATCGACACCGCCAAGGGAGAGCTGCACGTTTACCGTGCCGATCCTGCGGATAAAAAGAAAATTACATATTTCACTGCGGCTATGAAGGCAGAGATCGGCGCAGAGGATTTCGGCGCAAGGCTTTCCGACGCGCTGGCAAAGTTCCGCGAGAGCCATCCCGACGTGGCGCTCGGAAGGGTTATGCTCGTGCTCTCGGACAACACCGTGATCACCGACACCGTCAATCTTCCGCCCTTGAACAAGCGCGCGATGGACGCCTCGCTGGATGCAACGCTTTCCAACCTTTACGGCGGCAAGCACATCCGCTTTAACCGCGTGCTCGCGGCGCAGAACAAGCAATACGCCACCTATGCGGTGGCAGGTATGCGCGCCGATATGCTGATGAAGCTGCAGGAGGCGTTTTCTGCCGAGAACGTGGAGCTTGAGGGCGTGACCTTTGCTGCCGCGGCGGCGACCTGTGCGGTGACCGTTTTGAATCCCAAGCTGAAAAACGCATCCTACGTTCTGATGGACGTGATGCAGAGCGAGACGCGCCTGGTTTTCGTTTCGGGCGCGAGAACGCTCGGCTTTTACTCCCTGCCCTTCGGCGCCTCGGTGCTGAGCGCGGAGCTCTACACCCCCGAGGATATGCTTTTCGACCACCCCTCGGCAGAGCTTCTCGTTCTGAACGCAAACGAAAAGGCAAAGGCAAAGGCGCTGACGCGCGCGGATGACTTCCTCTCGCTCCCGATCGAGGAGGAGCCGCAGGAGGAGCCCGAGAATACCGAGAGCGCGACTCCCGAGACCGAGGAGGACGAGGACGACGAGGAAGAGGAGATCGCGGCACCCGAGCCCACGGTGCTCACCGGAAAGCAGCGCAAAAAAACGCCGCGCACCCTACCGAAATTTATGCAGCGCGAGATCCCCGCGCAGGGCGAGACACTGGTTTACGAAAACTTCCGCGTATTCGTGAAGTGGGCGCTTGAGCTGATCGCAAGCAACCCGAGCATTACTGCGCTCGGCGCACCCGAGGCGGTATACGTGAATCTGCCCGAGGAGCTCTCCTTCCTTTTCGACCTTGTGAACGCGGAGGCGGAGGAGAACGGCATACGCTTTTTGCCGTTGCTTGCGGGCACAGATACGCTGATAAAGGAAAACCTTGCGCTTTACGGCGGCTTCTACGCTCTGCAATATAACCGAATGAACCGCTTCCACGCCTCGGCGCTTGACGGCATTAAGGAAAAGCTCGGCGCGCGTGCAAGGCCCGAAAAGAAGGACGAAAAGGGGCTTTCCTTTTCCGAGCGAATGAGGAAGGCCTGGGAATTTATCAAAAAGATCGCGACGACCGAGATCGGCGGTAAGCGATAAAAGGAGAAAACGCTTGACGGAAGAGCAATTTATAATGACCTGCGTTTACGTGCTGACCGGTATTCTCGGTCTGTGCGTCGGCAGCTTTCTGAACGTGGTGATCTACCGTGTTCCGATCGGGATGAGCCTTGCAAAGCCCGATTCGCATTGCCCGAAATGCGGCTACAAGCTCAGATGGTACGACAATATCCCCGTTCTTTCATATCTGATCCTCGGCGCCAAATGCAGAAGCTGCCGTGCGCGCATTTCACCGCGCTATATGCTTGTTGAGATCCTGAACGCCCTGCTTTGGCTGCTTTGCGCGTATCTTTTCTGGCAGAGGTCCATCGTTTACGCGGCGATCTCAATGATCGTTTTGTCAACTCTTATTTGCATTTTCTTTATTGATCTTGCACATATGCTCATTTTCGACCGTTTTACACTCACCGTCCTCGTGATGGGACTTTGCGCGACCTTCTTCGATCCCTCCACGAAGGGATACGAGCATCTGATCGGCGCTCTGGCGGCAGGGGGACTCTTCCTTGCCATCTACTACATCGCGATCTGGGTGCTGGATAAGGAGGGGCTCGGCTTCGGCGACGTGAAGCTCGCCTTTGCGGCGGGGCTGCTGCTCGGCTGGAAGAAGATGCTTTTCGCGCTCCTGCTTGCCTCCGTAGCGGCGAGCATCGTGCTTCTCATCCTGCGAAAAAGACGCGGCGACGATACGGATAAGGAATATCCCTTCGGCCCGTTTCTTGCGGGCGGCTTTGCGCTTTCGCTTCTCTTCGGTGACACGGTCATCCGCTTCTATCTTTCGATGTTTTCGCTCTGATGCTTTTATAATTTAAAAAGGGGGTGTGCCTTCTTGCAAAAATACAAATATACCGCCGTCAATCTGCAAAACCAGAAGATCCGCGGTACCTTCATTGCCAAGGATGAAAAGGATCTTGCCGAGCAGCTCGCAAAGCAGAGCCTGTACCTTATCTCGTCCTCGGTCTATACCGGCAACACGCCCTCTGCCTTCTTTACGCTCGGCACGGGCAAGGTGAAGGGCTCGGAGCTGACCACCTTTTGCCGCCAATTCTCCATTATGCTGAACACGCACATTCCGCTTCTGGAATGCATCGATATTCAGAAAAACCAGCCGTATACCGCGTATTTCCGCAAGATCCTCGACGTGATCTACGATGACGTGAAGAGCGGGCTTCTGCTCTCCGAGGCGCTGGATAAGCACGCGAAGGTCTTCCCCGAATTCTTCCGCAGCATGACCTACGTCGGCGAGAAGAGCGGCAAGCTCGACCTCGTTTTCAACGCGCTCGCCGAATACTACGAGCGTGACGCCGCGCAAAAATCCAAGCTGCGTGCCGCGCTCTCCTATCCGATCATTCTTCTCGTGATGACCGTCGGCATCGCGGTGCTGATGCTCACCTTCGTGATCCCGAAATTCCAGGACGCGCTCTCGGATATGCAGGTGCCGATCGAGGGTATCACCAAGACCGTGTACGATATTTCGGATTTCGTGCTTGAATGGTGGCGCTTTATCCTCGTGGGCGTGATCCTGCTCGCGATCCTGATCTTCGCCGTTCTCAAGACCGAAAAGGGTAAATACGCGCGTGACGTGCTGCTCGTTACCCTGCCCCTCATCCGCACCCTGCAGATCAACACCATCACCACGCGCTTTGCGAGAGCCTTCTCGCTCCTTCTCTCGAGCGGTATGGACCTCACCGAGGCGATGGCGGCGGCAGAGGTGACCATCACCAACCGCTTTATGAAAAAGCGCTACCGTCTGGCGACCGATTACGTCTGCCACGGTATGTCCCTTACGAATGCCTTCGAGAGCATCAAGATCTTCCCCGTGATGCTTATCAAAATGATCACCGTCGGCGAAAAGACCAACGCGCTCGACGACGTGCTCACCCGCTCCTGCACCTTCTTCGATGCGCAGCTCGAGGCATCCTTTAACTCCTTCTCCTCCAAGATCCAGCCCATTATGATCACCATTATGGGCCTCGTCGTCGGCTCGATGTTCATCGCGATCTATTCGCCGATGCTCTCCATTATGTCTACACTCTAACGAACGCTTCAGAAAGGGCTTTTTTGAATGAATATCAATCAGGAGCTTTTATCATTTTACGCATATAAAAAGCTGATCAAGCGCAAGGAAGCCCCCGAAATTCTGGCTGATTGCGAAAAAAGAAGGATCGGTGTGCGCGATTATATGCTCGCGCGCGAGCTGATCACCGAGACGAGCGAGCTGCCCGCTCGCGCGGCTTATTATGCGATGCCGTCGGTCGAGGTCGATATGCTGGATATCGACGAGAGCCTTTTCAAGAGGTTCTCCTACGACTTCATGAAAAAGCATAAGCTCATTCCCGTTTGCCGCGACCAAAACGGCGTGACGCTGATCGCCACCGCGAAGCCGCTGGATTGCCACGCGATGAGCGCCCTTGCCGCCGAGATCACCGGCAGGATGGACTTCGTGCTCGTGCCCGCCGTGCAGATCGACCGCTACATCGACTCGGTATCGGCGACCGAATCCACCACCAACGCGCTCTCCGACCTCAACTCCGAAAAGACCGACAAGCTGATCCAGGCGCTGGGTGGCGAAAGCACCGCGGCCTCGGATAACGACGTCATCAACAACCCCGCCGTGCGCCTTGTAGACTCCATCATCAAGGAGGCGATCCCCTTCCGCGCCAGCGATATTCATATTGAGCCCTTTGAATACAAGGTCAAGGTCAGATACCGCGTGGACGGCGACCTGCAGCAGCGCGCAGAGTTCCCCATCGAGGCGTATTCCGCCATTTCGGCAAGACTCAAGATCATGTCCGGCCTCAATATCGCCGAGCGCCGCGTGCCGCAGGACGGCCGTATCAATATGACGATCGGCGGCAAGGAATACGATTTCCGCGTTTCCACGCTTCCCACCGTGTTCGGCGAGAAGTTCGTGATCCGAATTCTTGACAAGACCTCCTTCCAGTTCACCCGCGCCGACCTCGGCTTTACCGAGGAGGAGAACCGACTCGTTGACAAGATGCTTGCGCATCCGCACGGCATTATCCTACTGACGGGACCGACCGGCTGCGGAAAATCCACCACGCTTTATTCCTTCTTAAAGGAAGTGAACACCCCCTCCGTAAACATCGTGACGGTCGAGGATCCCGTGGAGTATTCCATGCAGGGCATCAATCAGACGCAGGTCAACAACAAGGCGAATATGACCTTCGCCGCGGCGCTGCGCTCGATTTTGCGCCAGGACCCCGATATCATTATGATCGGTGAGATCCGAGACGAGGAGACGGCGGAGATCGCCGTGCGCTCCGCGATCACGGGCCATATCGTTTTCAGCACTCTGCATACCAACGATGCCCCCGGCGCGATCGTGCGCCTGGAGGATATGAAGGTGAAGGACTACCTCGTTGCCGATGCGCTCGTCGGCGTGATCGCGCAGCGACTCGTCAAAAAGCTCTGCCCCGCCTGCAAGAAGCGCGGCAGGACCAATGCGCGCGAAATGGAGCTGCTCGGGCTTTCCGAGCCTGCGAGCATCGCTCGTCCGCAGGGCTGCCAATTCTGCGCCGGCACCGGCTACAAGGGGCGCGTTGCCGTGCACGAGCTGATGTATATGAACGAGAAAATGCGCGGCGCGGTGCTCGTGGAAAAGAACCTTGAGAATCTACGCAAGCTCGCGATCGAGAACGGAATGACGCCGCTCTTTTCCTCCTGCCGCGCACTCGTGCTGAACGGAACGACGAGCTTGCAGGAGCTTATGAACCTGAATGTGGATTGATTTTGCAAATATTCATTTACAAAAAAAGCACTCACTTCCAAAAACGGAAGCGAGTGCTTTTCTTTTTTTCTTTTATTATTTGGTGACGATCCTCGCCACGCGCAGATGCATATTGATGCCGTAATTAAAGGGCGTGACGGTATAGACGCCTCTCTTTGCCTTAATGCTCTTGCCGCTGTCCAGCCAGCGCGCGCTCTTAATGGGGAGCGGAAAATGCACCTCGGAGAGCTTGCCGCCCAGGCTCTCGTGCTGCACGAGCACCTCCGTGGGGCATACGCTGACAGCGTAATACGCACCGTCCTCTCCGATGAAGACCTCCGCGTTCTCGACCTTGATATCGGCAGGACGCGCCTTGTAGATAAAGCCCTTGTTGTACTTGATCCATTTGCCGATCTCGGCAAGATACGCCGCATCGAGAGGGCGCAGCGAGCCGTTGCCCATCGGGCCGACGTTCAGAAGGAAGTTGCAGCCGCAGGCGCGCGTTTTCACGAGCTCCTCCAAGATAAAGGGCAGGGGCTTATAATGCAGATCGTAAGCGGAATAGCCCCAATGGTCGAAGAGCACCTCGCACATCTCGCCCGCTACGGGGCGGTCAGTCTTGGGGGCGGGGCGCGCGACACCGCGCTCGTAGGTCACGGAGTCGATCTCGGGATGGCCGACCGTGCCGATCTTGCCCTCCTCCATACCCGTATTGTTGATGATCATCGCATGCGGCTGATGGCAGCGGATCATCGCGTACAGGCGGTCAAACTGCCAATCCGCCGTGGGCTTATCCCACCATCCGTCAAACCAAAGTCCTCCGATCTCGCCGTATTCGGTGCAGAGGATCTCCACGCTCTTCACGAGATAATCGATATACGCGGGGAAATTCTCCTCGCAATCCTTATTGCGCCAATCGATGAGGGTATGATAGAAGAAGGGGCGTATGCCCGCCTTATTGCATTCATCGACGAACTCGCGCACAAGGTCACGCCCGGCGGCGCTGTGGGGTGCGTCATAGGTATTCAGCCCCTTAGTGTCATAGAGAGAGAAGCCGTCGTGATGGCGGGAGGTGAGGGTGATATATTTGCAGCCCGCCGCCTTTGCCGCCGCGACAAGCTCCTTCGCCCAGGTCTTCTTTACCTTGAATTTTTTCGTCAATGCCTCATATTTTTCGTCCTCGATGCCGTAATAGCTCTTCACCCATTCTCCCTTGCCGAGAATGCTGTAAAGTCCGAAATGCACAAACATTCCGAAGCCGAGATCCTCAAACTGTTTCACGTATTCGTACATAAGGTACCCTTCCCTTCGTTTTTTCTACGTTAATTATAACCGAATGCGCGCTTTGCGTCAATAAAGAAAGCCCATATTTTTCTTAACAAAACTTAGGTCATCCGAACGCACGGCTAAGACACGGCAAAGAAATGCGCGCGTATGTCGGCAGCGATATTGCCTTTTCAACAATTTCGCTTTGCGAATTTCTCTTTTCTTGATGTGTTTTTCATAAAATTAAAAACGTGGGGCTTTTATTCACATTTTCGCATTGCTTTGCAAGGGGCGCATATGGTATAATATAAACGATAATATTTTTGGTATTGGATACCGAAAAATCCACAGAAACGGAGGAGGATCCCGATGAACAGGAATATGAAGGCGAAGCTGCATGAATCGATTGCCGCCGTGCTCCCGATCAGCCTGATCGTGCTGATCCTTTCCGTGGCGCTCGTTCCGATGGAAACGGGATATATGATGATGTTCCTTTTCGGCGCGGTGATGCTCGTGATCGGTATGGGCGTTTTCCAGGTCGGCGCGGAGATGGCAATGAGCCCGCTCGGCGAGGGCATCGGCGTTTCCTTGGCGCGCTCGCGCAAGGCGATCCTCATCGTTGCGGCAACGCTTCTTCTCGGCACGCTGATCACCATCGCGGAGCCCGACCTTCGCGTGCTTTCCGATAAGGTGCCCGCCATTGACACCTGGACACTGATCTTCACCGTGGCGATCGGCGTGGGTATCTTCCTTGCGATCGCGGCGATGCGAATTATGTTCAAGATCGATCTTTCTTACCTTCTGATGGGCTTTTACGGCGTGATGCTCGTGCTTGCCTTCGTGATCCCCGACTCCTTCCGCGCCGTTGCCTTTGACTCCGGCGGCGTTACCACCGGGCCGATCACAGTTCCCTTTATCATGGCACTCGGCGTCGGTATCTCCTCCATCCGTACCGATAAGGACGCATCGAGCGACTCCTTCGGTCTGGTTGCGCTGTCGAGCGTTGGCCCGATCCTTGCGGTGATGCTGCTCGGCATTTTCGCAGGCGAAGGAAGCAATAGCTACACGGAGCAACTTCTCGCAAATCCCGTCGATATGCGCGCGGTGATCATGGCCTTCGCAAAGGCGACGCCGCATTATGCCTTTGACGTAATGCTCTCTATCCTGCCGATCATTGCCGTATTCTTCCTCTTCCAGCTCATAACGAAGCGCTACCACAAAAGGCAGTTCCTTCGCTGCCTCTTCGGCTTCATTTATACCTACGTCGGTCTTGTGCTCTTCCTTACGGGTGTGAGCGTGGGCTTTGCGCCCGTCGGCTCAATGCTCGGCTCGCAGGTTGCCGCCTCGCAGAAGTGGCTGCTGATCCCGCTCGGTATGCTGATCGGTTACTTTATCGTTAAGGCAGAGCCTGCCATCCAGATTCTGAACCGACAGGTGCAGACCATCACGAACGGCACGATCGCCGCATCCTCGATGAACGCCTGCCTGCAGATCGGTGTTTCCGTGGCGATCGGACTTGCGATGCTGCGCGTGATCACGGGGATCTCCATTCTCTGGATCGTGATCCCTGCTTACCTGCTTGCGCTCGTGATGTCACGCCTCGTGCCGAAGATCTTCGTCGGTATTGCGTTTGACTCGGGCGGCGTTGCCAGCGGTCCGATGACCTCGACCTTCCTGCTCCCGCTTTGTATCGGTGCTTGTACCGCGCTCGGCGGCAACGTGATGACCGATGCCTTCGGTGCCGTTGCTCTTGTTGCGCTGACGCCTCTCATCGCGATCCAGACGATGGGACTCGCCTTCCGCTACAAGACCGCCGCGCTGAAGAAGAGACTCAGCAACATCGTGATCCCCGAGGATAGCGATATGATCGTTGACCTCGAAAGCCACGCAAAGGAGGTACGCTATAATGCCAACGAAGAATAAAGACGCCATCGCGCGCCTTCTTCTGCTCATCTGCACGCCGAAGCTGGCAGAGCGCGCCGCAAAGCTTTACAAGACGAATTCCATCCCCCTGCATTACCGCATCAGCGCGGAGGGCACGGCATCGAGCGAGATGCGCAGCATTCTCGGCTTCGAGGAGACCGAAAAGGCGGCACTTCTCAGCATCCTGCCCCGCGAAAATGCAAGAGATATTCTGGCGCACCTGCGCCGCAGCCTGAAGATCGGAAGTGCCAATAGCGGCATCGCCTTTACCGTTCCGATCCACGGACTCAGCAAGCTTGTGCTTCGTATTATGGAGAGCGGACTGATTTCCCAAGAAAGCAACGACAAAAGGAGAAACAACCGAATGGATAACACGAAATATACGATGATCGCCGCGATCGTGAATCAAGGCTACAGCGAGAACGTGATGGACGCCGCACGCGCCGCAGGTGCCGGCGGCGGCACTGTGATCCACAGCCGAAGCGTTGGCAACGATGCGATCTCGGGCGCCTGGGGCTTCGCGATCGAGGACGAGCGCGAGATCGTGCTGATCGTTGCGGAAAATGAGACCAAGCTGCAGATCATGCAGGCGATCTCCGATGCCTGCGGTATCAAGAGTGAGGCGAAGGGTGTCGTGGTTTCGATGCCGATTGAGGATGTCATTGGTCTTTCCGAGTGACGGGGCTGCCATATCCCGGTAGAACCGAAAACGAAAAAAGGATGAGGTATTTATGATCGGTACCTCATCCTTTGCTTTTTACGTATTTGAGAAGATATCAAGGTTGAAAACCTACGGTTTTCTTCCAACTCATTATATTTTCGTTTTCTATCGCCGTTTCCTCCCTCGGTGTACACTTGTACGCCTCTCGCGGTTCAGCCAACGATTTTTCCTCGGGATCTGTTTGCCGGGCTTCCAAATTTCGGCAAAACCGAAAACGAAAAAAAGAAGAGGTACAAGATTTTGCCTCTTCTTTTGCTTTATCTTGATTTAAAAGGGACCGAGGTTGAAAAACTCCGTTTTTCTTCCATCCTTATCGATTTTTCGTTTTCTATCGCCGTTTCACCGCTCGGCGTACCCTTGTACGCCTCTCGCGGTTCAGCCGACGATTTTTCCTCGGAATTTGTTTGCCCGGGGGCTTCCTATTTCATCCGCTTTCGCGGATTTCATTCGCGATGCCTTGCATCGTGCCTCCCGGGATAACCGAAAACGAAATAAATATAGGGTAGAGGTATTACAATGAATGATGTTCTTAGCGGAGAATTTTGGAAGCACCGTTAAGTGCGAGCATCGCATTTGACTAGTCAAATGCAAATGTGGGCTAAGCCCAAACCCTTATAACAAGCAGAAAGAGCAAACACGCAAGAAGAAAATCTTGTATGTTTGCTCTTTTTCTGTTCGTTTTAGTTTAGAGTTATGAGGCTCGCA
>JAGBBQ010000110.1 GCA_017938425.1 Clostridia bacterium
CTAAGGCTTCATTTCGATCGGAGCCTTACGCCTTGTCTGCGACAATTTCTCGCGGCGCAATTCGGATGGGATAGATCGCCGCATACCGCGTTGTCGGCTCGCTCACGCAAAGCACTAAGGCTTCATTTCGATCGGAGCCTTACGCCTTGTCTGCGACAATTTCTCGCGGCGCAATTCGGATGGGATAAATCGCCGCATACCGCGTTGTCGGCTCGCTCACGCAAAGCACTACGGCTTCATTTCGATCGGAGCCTTACGCCTTGTCTGCGACAATTTCTCGCGGCGCAATTCGGATGGGTAAATCGCCGCATACTGCGTTGTCGGCTCGCTCACTCAAATCGCCGTAGGCATCTACGGCTTCATTTTAGAAAATAAATTTTTAGGAGATATAAATTATGGCAACGAAAAAGACCACCGCTGCGGCTGATGCCAAGGCAACGCCCTCCGCGGCTGACAAGAAGGCCGCGCTGGAAACCGTTCTTTCCCGCATTGAAAGAGAGTGCGGCAAGGGCTCGATCATGCGCCTTGGCGAGAACGCGAATATGAACATTTCCGCCGTTTCTACCGGCTCGCTCACGCTGGATTTCGCGCTGGGCATCGGCGGTATTCCGAAGGGAAGGATCACCGAGATCTACGGCCCCGAGTCCTCGGGTAAGACCACCATTGCACTGCACGTGATCGCTGAGGTGCAGAAGCAGGGCGGCGAGGCTGCGTTTATCGATGCGGAGCACGCGCTCGATCCCATCTATGCCAAGAAGCTCGGCGTGGATATCAACAACCTTCTCGTTTCTCAGCCCGACTGCGGCGAGCAGGCGCTCGAGATCGCGGAGACGCTCGTCAATTCGGGTGCGATCGATATCATCGTTATCGACTCGGTGGCGGCGCTCGTTCCGCGCCAGGAGATCGAGGGCGATATGGGTGCCTCCCACGTGGGCGTGCAGGCAAGACTGATGTCGCAGGCGATGCGTAAGCTTTCGGGTGCGATCGCAAAGTCCAACTGCATCGTGATCTTCACCAACCAGCTGCGTGAGAAGGTCGGCGTAATGTACGGCAATCCCGAGGTCACCACGGGCGGCCGCGCGCTGAAGTTCTACGCCTCCGTGCGTATCGACGTCAGAAAGGTGGATACGCTGAAGAACGGCACGGAGATCTACGGCTCGCGTACGCGCTGCAAGGTAGTAAAGAATAAGGTCGCGCCCCCCTTCAAGACCGCGGAGTTCGATATTCTTTACGGCTCGGGCATTTCCAAGTCCACCGAGATCATCGATCTCGCCATCGCGCTTGAGATCGTGGAGAAGAGCGGTGCCTGGTTCTATTTTGACGGTCAGCGCCTCGGACAGGGCAAGGATAACGTGAGAAAGCTGATCGAAAGCGACAAGGAGCTTCTTGAGAAGCTCGAGACCCTCGTGCGCGAAAAGGCGCAGAGCTCGGAGCTGGATCCCGATGCCGAGGAGGCAGAGGCAGACGAGTTCGAGATCAAGGATTTCGACGGGGGAGACGATCTTTAATTTATGACTGAGAGCCAAAGACTCGTTGTATTCGTCCGTCCCGCAAAGGAGAAGGGCGCATTCGTCTTAGGCCTCTCGGATCCCGAAGAGAGATACACCGTCGGGCACGCCCTCTATCACGCCTTGGGGGAGGTGCGCGGCGGTGATGCTCTTTCTGCCGAGAGCGTAGAGATGATCCGCCGCGAGGACGAGTGCCGCAGGGCAAGAAAAGCGGCGCTCTCCCTGCTTTCCTTCGCGGATAACAGCCGCCGCCGTCTTTATGAAAAGCTTCGGCGCAAGGGCATCTCTGCCGAGATCGCGGAGCGCACGGTTGCCGATATGGTGAGCGAGGGGCTCCTTTTGGAGTCGAGGCAGCTTGAGGGTGCGGTGCGCACGCTTGCCAACCGCCGTCTCTTCGGCCCCTACCGCATTCTGTCCGACCTCTGTGCCAAGGGATATAAGAGCGAGGATGTCCGCGCCGCCATTCACGAGGCGCAGCAAAAGGGCGATATAGACTTCAATGAAAACGCAAAGCATCTTTTTGAGAAAAAGTCGGTTGATTCATCGGATATTGATGAAAAAAGAAAACTTTTATTTACATACGGATACAAAAGATGATTAAAAGATTTATAAGCTACTACAAGCCGCATATGCGGCTCTTTGCTCTGGATATGTTCTGCGCGCTGATCGTTGCGGCGGCAGGGCTCTTCTATCCCACCATCGCGAGAGACATCATTAACGACTACGCCCACAGAGACGAGCTGGCGCCTCTGATCTTCTGGTCCTCTGTGCTTTTGCTGATTTATATCCTGAAGGCGGTCTGCAACTATATCGTCGGGTATCTTGGCCACGTGGTGGGCGTGCGGATGCAGCGCGATATGCGCCGCGATCTGTTTTTGAAGTACGAGGCGCTTCCCACCTCCTATTACGACGAGAACAAGACGGGCGACCTTCTCTCCCGCCTCGTCAACGACCTTTTTGACGTATCCGAGCTTGCGCATCACGGCCCCGAGAACGTATTTCTCTCGGTGCTGATGCTGATCGGCTCGTTTTTGATCCTGACGAATATCTATCTGCCGCTGGCGCTTATTATGTTCTCGATCGTGCCGATCATCGTGACGGTGACGGGGCTTTCGCGCGCAAGGATGCGCCGTGCGATGAAGGCATCGAAGAAGCAGATCGGCGTTCTCAACGCCAATCTTGAAAACGCGATCACAGGCATCCGTGAGACGAAATCCTACCGCGCGGAGGAGCTGGAGATCGCGAAATTCAACCGCGATAACGAAAAGTTTGCCGCCTATCGCTGCGAGGCAATGAAGTCGATGGGCTCGTATCACGCGATGATGGAGTTCCTCACCGACCTGCTCTATCTCGTGGTGATCTTTGCGGGGGGCATCTTCCTCTTCAAGGGAAAGATCGACGCGGGCGAATTCACCGCGTTTATCCTCTATATCGGAATGTTCATGGATCCCATCCGCCGCTTTGCCACGCTTTTTGAGCAGCTGCAGGAGGGTATGAGCGGCTTTGCACGCTTTGCCGAGATCATGGAGCTCTCCGAGGAGGTAGATGCGGGCAAGACCGAGCTCGAATGCTTCCGCGGTGAGATCACCTTCCGCGACGTTTCCTTCCATTACGGCACGGAGGAGGGGCGCGAGGTGCTTTCGCATCTTTCGCTCACCATTCCCGAGGGGCAAACGCTTGCGCTCGTCGGCCCGTCGGGCGGCGGTAAAAGCACGCTCTGCCATCTGATCCCCCGCTTCTACGATATTACGGGCGGCGCGATCCTGCTGGACGGCGTGGATATCCGCGATATCACCCTGACCTGCCTTCGCAAGAACATCGGTATGGTGTCGCAAAGCGTATTTCTCTTTGACGGTACGGTGCGCGACAATATTGCCTACGGCACGCCGGATGCCACGGATGAAGAGATCCTCGACGCGGCGAGAAAGGCAAATATCTACGAGGACGTGATGGCGCTTCCCGAGGGGCTGGATACCCACGTCGGCGAGCGCGGCGTGAAGCTCTCGGGCGGACAGAAGCAGAGAGTCGCGATCGCGCGTGTATTCCTAAAGAACCCGAAGCTGCTCATTCTTGACGAGGCGACCTCCGCGCTCGATAACGCGACCGAGATGCAGGTGCAGGCGGCGCTGGATCAGCTGGCGCTCGGACGCACGGTGCTCGTCGTGGCACACAGGCTCTCCACCGTCAAGGGCGCGGACCGCATCGTGGTGCTGGATAAGAACGGCATCGTCGAGAGCGGTACGCACGGGGAGCTGATCGCCCTCGGCGGCAAGTATAAGGAGCTGTATGAGTATCAGTTCCGCGGGCAGTGACCGCAAGTGAATAAAAAGGTAAAGAAATCCGAATAACATATCATTTTTCGGGACTTACGTTTTTCTTTTTGCTATGCTATAATGAAAAGGCTTGAACTGTAAAAATAGCAAAGAGGTGGAGCTTTATGATGAAAAGAGTTGTTTTGCCGGTGGCATTGCAGGTCGTGATGGACGATATCGGATGGTTCAACGGCCGCGATACGCGCTGCAGCGAGGGTCCCTCCCGTACAGGCTTTCCGAGAAGGCACGTGGCCGAGGATTATGCGGTGATCGATGCGATCGGCCGCGCCATCGGGCAGAGGATCAATTGCCCTCTCGTCCTCGGCGAGTGGGATAAGAAGAACCGCCTGCGCGGTATGCCGCACGCCACGAATAACGAGGCGGGCTGGGATATGGCGTCCGAGATCGATTACGCCGAGGCGGAGCGCTGCTTTGACGTGATGGAAAGGGCAGAGTATCTTGAATATGCCTTTCACGGACTGATGCACGGCTATTGGCAGGACGGCATCAGCCTTGCGGATACCGAGTTTTCCCACCCCTGCTCGCTCGATTATAAGACGAAATACGCGCCTGCCGACTGGTACGTGCCGGTAGACAACGCATATCTTGAAAGCCATATCGAGACCTTCTTCAAGATCTACGGGGATTGGGGCTTCAAAAAGAAGATCCGCTCCTTCACCTCGCCCTCCAGTGTACACAAGGGCGTGGAGGAGAACCGTCATATGGCCGAGATGCTGAAGAAATACGGTATGATCTATTGGTCGAACGGCTGGGGTGCGGTCAAAAATCTTTGCGAGGTCATCGACGGGGTGATCTTCATCAACAAGGCGTTCACGCCCGCGTCCGTGCCCTACGATGCGTACGGCATCGATGCCGAGGCGCTTGCGGATTATTCCTTTGAGAGAAACGACGGTGTAAAATACGCCGAGCAGGCGGTGCTCGGTCTGCACTGGCCGAACTTTTTGCAGTATAGTCCGAAGCGGAATCCGGAAGGCGTTGAGGGCTGGAGAAGATATTTTGCGCGCCAGAGCGAGATCTTCGGCTTGATGATCTCAAGGGACATTGCCTTTGCGGCGTCCCAGGCGGTCTACCGCAAGAGGAGCGTGCTTGAATATAGAAAGGATGGTCTCGTGATCGACCTTGCCGCTGTGGACGGCGCGGGTGCGCTCGGGCTTTCGGATACCTTCTATATCAGCGTAGAGAATTCGCTCGTGCCGACGGCAAAAAGCGGCGCGGCGCTCTCGGTGTACGAAAGGCACGCCGCATTTACGACCTACGCCTTGAAGAGAACGGGGGAGAGCTTCGTCGCGCTCGCCTTCAAATAAAACAAAAATCCCGGGAGGAGAAAAAATGGAAAACAGGATAGTTTTGCCGGTCGCGCTCCAGATCGTGACGGATGACATCGGATGGTTCAACGGCCGCGATATCCGCTGCTCGGACGGCCCGTCGCGCACGGGTATGCCGCGGCGGCACTGCGCGGAGGACTACGCGATGCTCAACGCCATCGGTAAGTCCATCGGGCAGAGGATCAACGCGCCGCTCGTCATCGGCGAGTGGGACAAAAAGAACCGCCTGCGCGGTATGCCGCACGCCTCCTATAACGAGGCGGGCTGGGATATGGCGTCCGAGATCGATTACGCCGAGGCGGAAAGATGCTTTGACGTAATGGAAAAGGCGGAGTATCTCGAATACGGCTTCCACGGCCTTCTGCACGGCTATTGGCAGGACGGCATCAGCCTTGCCGACCAGGAGTTTTCCTATCCCCGATCCCTTGATTATAAGACGAAATACGCGCCCGCGAGCTGGCTCGTGCCCGTGGATAACGCGTATCTTGAGAGCCACGTCGAGACCTTCTTCGAGATCTATAACGATTGGGGCTTTAAGAAAAAGATCCGCTCCTTTACCTCGCCCTCCTCGGTGCAGGGCGGCATAGAGGAGAACCGCCATATGACCGCGACGATGAAGAAGTACGGTATGATCTATTGGTCGAACCAGTGGCGCGCGGTGAAGAATCTTTGCGAGGTCATCGACGGGGTGATCTTCGTGAACAAGGCGATCAAGCAGCAGCCGATCCCCTGGGAGGCGTACGGCGTCGATCCCGATACCCTGTGTGACTATTCCTTCGCGTTCAATAACGGCATTGAGCACGCGGAGCGCGCGATCTACGGCTCGCATTGGCCGAACTTTTTGCAGCTCAACCCTCTGCGCAATACGGACACCCTTGATGCATGGACAAGACATTTTAAGAAGCAGGCAGAGATCTTCGGCGTGATGCTCTCGAAGGATATTGCTTTCTGCGCATCCCAGGCGGTCTACCGCAAGAGGAGTGTGCTCGAATATAGAAAGGACGGCCTTGTGATCGACCTTGCCGCCGTGGACGGCGCGGGTGCTTTAGGCCTTTCGGATACCTTCCATATCAGCATCGAAAACGGTCTCAAGCCCGTTTGTACGAAGGGCGCAAGCCTTTCGCTCTATGAAACGCGCGAGAATTTCACTACCTATGCGCTGAAGCGCACGGGAGAGCCGTTTGTGGCGCTTACTCTCAAGTAAATAAAAATGGGCAGAAGCACGAGAAATTTTCGTACCTCTGCCCGTTTCATTTTAAAGGGCTTATTTCTTTTCAAAAAGAGCTTGCTTGTATTTCAAGGGCGTTTGCCCGAATTTCTTTTTGAAGGCGGCGATAAAGCGCGAGCAATCCGAAAATCCCGCCCGATAGCACGCATCCGTGACCGAGAGATCGGCGCGCAGAAGCTTTTCGGCATAGGAGAGCCGCTTTGCTTCGATCAGCCGCCCCACCGAAATGCCAACGTGCCGCCCGAACAGACGGTTGATGGCGGACTTGGAAAGGAAAAATTCCTGCGAGAGGCTTTCCCAGCCCGAAATTTCGGTCAGATGCTGATCGATATAAGAAAGCATTTTGCCCACAACCTCGGGGAAATCCTCCGTGCCTTTAGCGGCCGTGCTGTTTTCGTTGTCCAAGAGCGCAAGAAATTCCATCAGCCTTGCCGCGCGCAAAAAAGG
Source organism: Clostridia bacterium (assembly GCA_017938425.1). GTDB lineage: Bacteria > Bacillota > Clostridia > Oscillospirales > CAG-272 > UBA1740. The sequence continues at coordinate 6,842 of JAGBBQ010000110.1, forward strand.
ATCTGCCTCCGCATTCGAAAGCCACCGCAGAAGTCGCGGCACGCGCTCGGCATCCTCCCTCGGAAGGCTGATTTTGCCGCGGATGCCTCGCCGCGCAAGAAATGCGCCGACCTCCTCGCTGACAAACCAAATGCAGGCGTGCGCGTGTCTGCAGGAGGAATGATAGATGCAGTGATGCACGTCGCCGGGCGCGGAAACGATCACGTCGTAGGGCTGAATGCCGTACACCGTGCTATCGTGAAAGAAGGAAATATCTCCCGAAAAATTGACGTAGATCTCGTAGCAGCTATGGATATGCGCGCCGATCGCGTCGCTCGTTCCCACCTCGTAGCGCGCATCGTTCATCACGGCGTACATCTGCATTTTATCAAATGCACCGATGGTGTGATTCAATATTGGCTGTACAACCATAAAACCTCCGTTTTTGCACCTAAACGCATAAAATGCGCTCTAAAACACCTATTTTTAAGCCTTTTTATATGCTATGATTATAGCATAAAGATAGATTTTTGTCAACGGAGGATGAAAAAATGTGGGATTATATCATGGTGCTTTTGGCCGTCGTGCTTTTGGCGATCGGCTTTATCGTTCAGAAAATATATCAGAAGGGAAGCAAGAGCTCCAACGAGAGCAGTATTATGTTCAGCATTATTTCCGCTGTCTGCTCCATTGTCGTTCTGATTTTGCTCAACGGCTTTTCCTTTGATATTACGTGGTATTCCGCGATCAACGCGGGACTTCGCGCGCTCTGCGGCCTTTTGTATACGATTCTCGGCTTCCAGATTATGCGCGAGGGCAAGGTTGCCTTTTATATGCTTTTCCTCATGAGCGGCGGTATGCTCGTTCCCGCCGTTTGGGGGTGGCTTTTCCTTGACGAGCCTGTGAAGATATTACACGTGCTCGGCGTTGCCGTCATCGTTGCCTCAATTGCAATCTCCAATTCGGATTCTTCCCGCCCTTCCGCGAAAACGATTTTCAAATGCTGCGCGGTTTTCGTGCTGAACGGCTTTGTCAGCGTTTTCTCCAAGCTTCATCAGGTGAATACGGAGTTTTTGTCGGTCGGAACCACCGAATATGCCATGCTCGGCACGGTTCTCTCGCTTTTGATGAGCATGGTGCTTCTTTCGGTTCTCGTGGCGAAAAACAAAACGCAGAGCGAGCTGCGCGTGCATTTCCGTCTTCGCACCCTTTTGCTTGTTCCGCTTTACAGTGCCATCGGAACGGTTTCCTCGCTGCTGCAGCTGGAGGGGGCGAAAAATCTGCCAGCCAGCGTGCTGTATCCTATGATCACGGGCGGAACGATCGTTCTGACGGGGCTTTTCGCGCTTTTGTTCTTTGGAGAGAAGCTCTCAAAGCGTGGCTGGATCGGCATTGTGCTTTGTCTTCTCGGCACCTGCCTTTTCCTTTGATATAATATAACCGATATTTCTTTTGGACGGAGATAATTTTTATGAAAGAAACCAAGCTTGTTACATTGTGCGGCGAATGGGACATTACCACTGATCCCGAAAATAACGGGTGGGAAAGGGGATGGCAGAGCGTGATTCCCGATACCGAGGTGCGCAGAATCAACGTTTACGATCATATGCCGAACTCCTATTGGACGATGGAGCTTTCCTATTCCAACGTATTTCCGCAGTACCACGGCTACGTTTGGTATTATAAAACCATCCCGACCGTGCCGACGCTTGCCGAGGGCGAGCGGATGCTCCTCGAATTTGAGCGCGCAGGCTACGTTTGCGAGGCCTTTGTGAACGGTGTGCGCGTTGGAGAGCACCGCGATCACGAGAAAAAATTCGCCTTCGACGTGACCGATGCGATCCGCACGGAGGACGAAAATTTCCTGGCGGTGCGTTGCTTTGAGCCGCGCGCAACGGGAAGAGATATCGACGGCATTCGCCTGCGCGAGATTCCGAACGCCTGCTTTGCCAATATCGATGCGCATATGCTTGGCTCGGACGAGGGCTTTTGCCTGGAATGCATCGGCGGCATTATGGGCGCGGTGCATTTGCGCGCCGTTCCGAGCGTTCGCATCGAGGAGCTGTATATCCGCCCGCATTACGAAACGGGCGAGGTGGACGTTACGGTGTTCGTGAAAAACACCTCGGATGCGCCCGCGAAAAAGACCTTTGACGTTGTCGTAAACGATAAAAAGGCGGGAACCGCTGTTTTGCGGACGAAGGTAACGCTTGACGTACCCGTGGGGGATTCGGAATTTACCGCTCACGTAAAAATCGAAAATCATCGCCTTTGGGATCTTGAGAAGCCGTTTCTTTATCTTGCCTCCGTTTCGGTGGAGGGCGAGGATTTGCATACGGCAAGCTTTGGCTTTAAGGATTTTCGCGTGAAAAACGGATTTTTCTTCCTCAACGGCAAGCGCATATTCCTCAAGGGAGCGCATTGCGGTATCGTTCCCGCGTATGCGATCAGCATAAAGGCGCTCGGCTTTAATATCATTCGAACCATCTCTCGCGTCTTCACGGAGGAGCTTTTGGATATCTGCGATGAAATCGGCCTTTTGGTTCTGGATGCCGCAGGCACGGCATGGGGCATGACAGAGCATCCGGGAATGCCCGAGCAGATGAAAAGCTATAACGTGAATATGATTCGACGCCATCGCAACCACCCCTCAGTTGCGGCGTACTGCCTCTTCAACGAGGAGGAGCGCAAGGATCTTTTGATTGACAGCGGCGTAAAGCTTTTGCCCCTGCTTCGCTCTCTTGCACCCGACACGCTGTTTTTACTGCACAGCGGCCGCTGGGATAAGAAAAATATGCTCGGAAGCGCCTCCAACCCGGGCTCGGAGAAGTGGGATACCTATTTTGGTAAGGAGGGGCGCGCGGACGTCACCGAGAGAGTGCCGACCGTTCAGGTGGACGGCTACAACGATCTCGCGATGGGCGATATCCACGTATATCCGCCGGTTCCCATGCCCATGGAGCAGGTTCGCTATTTCAGAGAAATCGGAAACGACTGCAACCCGATCTTTATCAGCGAGTGCGGTATTGGCTCGCAGTCCGACCCGATGAGCCGCTACCTGGAAAGCACGGGTGAGTATCTCAGCGGCGCCATCGTGCGCGAAGAGGTGAAAAGGCTTTGGGACGAAGCGGAAGAGTTCCTTGATTTTTACGATATGCGCGACGTGTATCCCCTTTCCTGCGATCTTGCACGCGAAACCGAACGTCTCAACGGCGCACAGCGCACGCTTCTTTATAATATTTTTCGCTCGAATCCGATGATTAACGGCTTCAGCTTCACCAGCTTCAGCGTCAGCAACGAGGGTGTTTTGCAGGGAAAGCTTGTGATTAAGGATTCCTTGGCGCGCGCCATTCAGCAGGGGCACGAGCCGCTCCGCTTTGCGCTCTTCACGGAGGAGAGAACCGTTTACGCAAATCGGCCCTTTGAAATTGAAGCGGTGCTTTGCAACGAGGACGTTCTCGCGCCCGGAAGCTATGCGGCCGTAGGCTATATCCGAAACAAAAACGGTTGTGTTTGGAAAAAGCAGTTTACTGCGGAATGCCCGGAAAGCGGCTTTGGCGGAATGCCTCCGCTTGCCGTTTCGGTACTTCGGGAGAAGATCTCCTTGCCTGCGGGCGAGTACGTATTTTCCGTGCGCCTTTGCGAGGGCGGCGTTGCGTATGACGGTGACTTGAAATTTACCGTTGCGGAGGCGACGGATGTGCTTTGCAAGGAAATTGCCGTTCTCGGCGTTTCGGATAAGGTGCTTTCCTTCCTTTCGGCGCACGGCGTTCATGCGTGCTCCGTTGAGGATTTTGGCGAAGATCTGCCCGCGATGCTCCTCGTTGGAAATCCCGAGGGCGCGGATGCGATGGAAACGGCGAAAAAGATGGCCGAGCGAGGCGCGAGTGTTGTGTTCGCGGACATTGGCTTCTTTATGAATAACCCCGCGCATCTTTCGGAGGTTGCGGGCGCGGATGCTATCGTGAAAAAGGCGGGAGGAACGATCTATCATCAAGATCACGTCTGCGTGCGCCATCCGATTTTCGAGGGAATTGCAGGAGCGGGCGTTCTTGAATTTGATAGGTTCAACCCCGTGTATCCCGCGCAGCTCTTTGCATCGGTTTTGAAGCCGAGCCGCACCGTTTGCGCGGCGATACGCGTGGACGGCTCCTTCACCGTGCCCGGACTTGCAATCGGCGAATACGCCGCAGGAGAGGGAAGATTCGTGCTGAACAGCTTCCGAATTTCGGAAAATATCGGCGCGCATCCCTTTGCGGATATGCTGCTTCTGAATTTCGTGAAAAACTATGCATAAGTAAAGAATTGTTTGCTAAAAGCAAAGAAAAACGAGGATTTGCTGAAATCCTCGTTTTTTATATATCTCATAAAAGATCCGCGGTTGCAACGACCGAAACGCCCGTGTCTGCTACATTTTCAATGATCACGTCGCCGATTCGGACGGGCATTTTTGCGCGCGCCGCGTTGATTTCCTTCATCACGTCAAACACCTTTTCCTTCGGAACGGTGGATGAGGTTTTTACGGCGACAACGGCGCCCTCCACGGTGCGAACGGTGCTGGTCACGGTGCGCTCGGGATGGGTGCACTCCTTCTCGGCGTAGGTAACGCCTCTTTTGCAGGCGTTGCCCGTAACGGCCGTGGGAATGCCGTTTTCATCCAGCGTCACGGTCAGCGCGCAGCCTCTGGGGCATACGATACAGGTCAGAAGTCTCTCTTTCATCGATCTCTCCTCCTTAATCCGCAAGACCGATGGAGAGCTCGCCCTCGCGAAGCTCCTTCAGCCATTCTGCCTTGACGGTCACGGTCTCCATCTCGCCGGGGGCGAGCTTCAGGGTCTTTTTCTCGAAAAGGACCCTGTCGCCTGCGCGCAGGACGATCTTTTTTCCGCGGTATACGTCGGATACGCGGAAGTAGAGCCTTGTATCCTTCGCCTCGGTCAGGGTCTGGGGCACGGTGTAGCGCACGAGCCCGTCGGTCCTGACGGTGACCGCGATCCGCTCTTTGTCACCCTCGCCGCGCAAGAAGCGCACGGCCGCCTCGCCCGCGATCGCCGCCTCCTCGGAGACGTAGTCCACGAGATCGTGCACGTGCAGGACGTTGCCGCAGGCAAATACGCCGGGGATCGCCGTCTGCCTGTCTCCGTCCACGCGTGCGCCGTTCGTCACGCGGTCGATCGGGATGCCTGCCATCGCGGTCAGCTCGTTTTCGGGGATCAGACCGCAGGAGAGAAGCAGGGTGTCGCAGGGAATGGTCTGCTCCGTGCCCGGGATGGGACGGCGGCGCTCGTCCACCTTCGCGATCGTGACTGCCTCGAGGCGCTCCTTGCCGTGGATATCCACCACGGTATGCGAGAGGAGCAGGGGAATATCAAAATCGTTGAGGCACTGCTCGATGTTTCTCGCAAGACCGCCCGAATAGGGCATCAGCTCGCAGACTGCCTTCACCTTGGCGCCCTCAAGCGTCATTCTTCTTGCCATGATCAGGCCGATATCGCCCGAGCCGAGGATGACGACCTCACGGCCGGGCATAATGCCCTTCATATTGACGTACTTCTGTGCCGTGCCCGCGGTATAGATGCCCGCAGGACGTGTGCCCGCAATGCCGAGCGCACCCTTGGGACGCTCGCGGCAGCCCATTGCGAGGATCACGGCGCCCGCCTTGATCTCAAAGATGCCCATGGCGGCACTTCTCGCCACTACGGTACGGTCCGCGCGCAGCTCGGTGACCATCGTGTCGGTCATATAGGGGATCTTTCTTTCCTCCACCATTTTTGCGTAGCGGTGGGCGTATTCGGGTCCGGTCAGCTCCTCGCCGAAGCGGTGCAGGCCGAAGCCGTTATGGATGCACTGGCGCAGGATGCCGCCGAGCGCAACGTCTCTTTCCAGAATGAGAATGTCCCTCTGCCCCATATCGTAGGCGGCGACGGCGGCGGCAAGGCCTGCGGGACCTCCGCCGATAATGACAAGCTCTTTTTCGATCTGTTTCACTGCAATCATCCTCACTTTTTGGTGTAGCCGATATTCATACGGGAATTGCCGCCGAATTTGGTGACCTCGGTCTCATCCACGCCGAGCTCCTTTGCGATCAGCTCGGTGATATAAGGCGTGCAGAAGCCGCCCTGACAGCGCCCCATACCCGAGCGCGTACGGCGCTTCACGCCGTCTACGTCGTGGGGCTTCGGATTCTGCCTCAGCGCCGCAAGGATCTCACCCTCGGAGACCGTCTCGCAGCGGCAGATCACGTGCGCGTATGCGGGATCCTTTTCGATCACCGCGTTCTTTTCCTCGCTTGTCATATAAGCGAAGGCGTGCATCGGTGCGCGGTGAGGATCAAAGTCCGCACGCTTTGCAAGCGCAACGCCCTCCTTGATAAGCAGCTCTCTGACGTACTCCGCGATCGCGGGTGCGGAGGAGAGGCCGGGGCTCTCGATGCCTGCCGCATGGATGAAGCGGGGCGCGGCGACGCCGATGATGAAGTCTCCCGTGCTGCCGACGCTGCGAAGCCCCGCAAAGGAGGTGATGCCCTTGGAGAAGTCGATATTCTTCACCTGCTCGCCTGCCTGCAGGCGTACCCTGGCGAGTCCCTCGGGGGTGGTGCGCACGTCGGTCTTGTCCTCGATATTTTCCGCCGTCGGTCCGAGAAGAAGGTTGCCGTCCACGGTCGGAGAAACGAGGATGCCCTTGCCCATTTTGGAGGGGCAGCGGAATACGGTGTGTGTAATGATGCCGCCTGCCGCCTTGTCAAGCAGCATATATTCGCCGCGGCGGGGAATGACCGTAAAGGAGGTGTCGCCGATCATAGCGGCGATCCGATCCGAATATACGCCCGCGCAGTTCACGACGAAGCCGCCCTTGAGGGTGCGGCCGTCCGCTGCGTGAACAAGGTAGCCCTTGTCGGTCCTTTCAATGGCAGAGACCTCAAAATTCAGATACAGCTCTGCGCCGTTGTCCATCGCGTTGCCGATCGCCGCCACGCAAAGCTCGTAGGGGCAAACGATCGCGCCCGTGCCCGCGCGAAGCGCGCAGGTAACACCATCGCCGATATTCGGCTCGAGCTTCAGAATCTGCTCGCGGTCAAGAAGCACAAGCTCCTTCACGCCGTTTTTCTCTCCGCGCGCCTTCAGCTCGGCAAGCGTCGCCCGATCCTCCTCCGAGAAGCCGACGACGAGAGAGCCGTTTCGCTTGTATTTTACGCCGAGCGCGGCGCAGACGCTCTCCATCATCTGTGAGCCGCGCACGTTGAAGCGCGCCTTCAGCGTGCCCTCCTTGGCGTCAAAGCCTGCGTGCACGATGGCGCTGTTGGCACGTGTGGCACCCATTGCCACGTCGTTTGCCTTTTCCGCGATGGCAACCCTCGCGCCGTATGCGGTCAGCTCTCGGGCGATCATACCGCCGATCACGCCGCCGCCGATGATAATACCGTCTAACATACCGTTCTCCTTGCATGAAACGTAGATTTTAACCTTAATATTATAACACGGTCCGCAAAAAAATGCAAGTGCTCGCACGTAAGTTTTGCGCACGTATGCGCAATAAAGAGAAGCGTGTCCGAAGCGGACCGAATACAAAACACGGCAGAGCGCGAAAAGGATCTACCGTGTTTTGCCGCAACAAGCGGCAATTTTGATTTCTCTCTGTATTTTTCTCATTTTTTCACCTCTCAGGATTCGTTGACGGACTTGCCCGAGATGTGCTCGGGTGTCAGGATGAGGAGAAGCGTTCGGTGCGCGTGGCCGGCGATCTCCGCCTCGATATAGCGCTCGTCCTGCGTGAACTTGTGCGAGAGCCTGCGCGTGATGTCCTCGATCCGCGCGCGGTCGGAGACGGTCTCGATCCTTCCGAACACGATCACGCTCTTATAATCTCGGGACCAGCCGTCGGGCGCCGTGCGGCCGCCGTCAATCACGCAAAAGGATGCTCTGCCGTCCTGCGCCAGCGCATCGAGCCGATGCCCCTGCTGCTTGCCGCAATGGAAGTAGAGCTTGCCGTCCTCCGCGTTATAAAAATGGTTCATCGGCGTGCCGTAGGGATAGCCGCCGTCGCCGTTGACCGAAAGCACACCCCTTTTTTCCTCGGTCAGAATGCGGATGCATTCCTCCTCGGGCAGCGCCTTGTTTTTTCTGATCATTTCTCTGAACATTGCGTTTCTCCTTGTGTAAATTTCTTTGCTTTCCTGTACGGCGCAGTCAAGGCGAGAATTCTCGCAAAAACGACGGATCAAGGCGCAAAATGAAAATAATTATTTACTATTTCGCGTTTTGTTCGGATTTTGATCAAAAATGCTCGTAGAAAACGACCTCGTCCATCGGGCGCGTTTCGTTATGATAATGCTTCGGCACGGCATCCTCGGCGGGGTAGCCGAGCACCAGAAGCGCCGTCGGCTCAAAGCCCTCGGGAATGGCAAACGCTTCGCGCATCGCGGCGGGATCGAAGTGCATCACCCAGCAGGAGCCGACGCCGATATTGTGCGCCGCCAGCATCATATGGGTGGTGACGATCGCGGCATCCACGGGGGAGGCGAGAGCGCCGTCGTACGGTCTCTTCCAGCTCTCCTCCTTGTTATGGCAGATCAGCATTGCACAGGGCGCGCCGAAATGGCATTTCGTGCAGGTGCGCAGGCGTGCCATACTCTCCTCGCTCTGTAAAACGAGTATTCTCTGCGGCTGAATGTTGCAGCCCGTCGGCGCGACGTGGCCTGCTGCGAGGATCGTATCGATCGCCTCCTTTGCGACCTTGTCGGGCTTAAAGCTTCTGACCGAAAATCTTTCTCGAATGAGTGCTTCAAATTCCATTTTTCGCTCTCCCTTTCGTGCTTTTTTCTTTGATTATATCATATCGCGGCCGTGCTTTCAATAACATTCTGTGAACGCGGGCGTGTTTTTCGGTATAGTCCGCGCGCTGCGTGAATATACTTTTTGTAGAACCACGATTGGAGATCGATATGAAAGCAAAAATATGGCTCTGGCAGCTTGTCGGCTTCGCCTTCGTTTCGCTCGGCGGCACGCTGCTTCACTTTTTATACGAATGGCTCGGTGAGCCGCTCTGGATCGCGCCCTTCTCGGGCGTGAACGAATCCACCTTCGAGCATATGAAGCTGCTTTTCTGGCCGTGCTTCCTCTTCGCTCTCGTGCAAAGCCTTTTCTTCAAGGAACGCGAGGACTTCTTTTGCGTCAAGGCGCGCGGCATCACTCTTGGGCTTACGCTCATTCCCGTGCTTTTTTATACCTACAACGGCGCGATCGGCAGATCTCCCGATTGGGTGAATATTGCCATCTTCTTCCTCTCCGCTCTTATTGCGTTTTTCTTTGAAACGCGCCGTCTCTATAAGGATCCCTCCCCCTGCAAGCACCCAAGGCGCGCCCTCGCACTCCTTTGCCTCTACGCCGTGCTCTTCGCTCTCTTCACCTTCCGCACCCCCACGCTCGGTCTCTTCCGTGACCCCCTCACGGGAAGCTATGGGTTATAAAAAAGATAGCCGATGAGGCTTTTGACCTCATCGGCTGATTTGTTTATTCGACCTTTAGTATATTGATCTTCTCTTTCTTGAGTAAGAACGCATACGCCACGAGTGATACCACACTATCGAATGCGTTGCCAATACCGAACAGCAAAGCAATTCCGGTAAGCGTAGGAGTCCAAACACCCGTCGCATAGAGAATGAACGCGATGCCGTAATAGATCGTATTCGTTACGACGGATTCAAATAGCATATAATTCGTCTTGCCAAGTCCGTAGAAGGTGGAGTCAAACACATTTTGAAGCGCATACAGAACATAGAAGCCAACGAGTAGCAACACGAGGTTGAACAGTTTATCTACATCTGTGAAGCCAAGTACGTGCGTCATAAACGGCTTCCACACGGGAATGCTTGCAAACCACAGAGCAGAGACGATTGCCGTAATACCAAAGTAACCCAGCGAGTTTCGGCGGATGTTTTCTTTGTCCGCCGCGACCTCTTGCTTGATCAGCTCACCGAGCTGAAGAACGGGCAGGAGAAGCCATCCCCAAATGAAGTTATTGGCAACCCAGTACGTACCTTGCTCTCCAACAACATTGACCATTCGCGCGATCATCACCATATAGGCGACGTTACGAACAAGCGATTCCACACCTGAAAGACCGCCGACCTTGGCAAATTCCTTTGTCCAAACAAAGTTGAGCTTTGCCTTTCCGAACACCTTGATCCCCTCTTTTGCAAGAAGAATAAGCGATACTACAAGCAACAGCGCGTTTACGATGATGTTAGAGTATCCGATTCCGTTCACGCCGAGATTTGCCGACACGGGCAAGGTGGAAACGAGGAAAGTATCGGACACAAGGCACAACACCAATCTTGCGCCTGTGAGTGCATAAAGGTATTTGCTCTTGTTGACCGTAACAAGTGCGACAAGCGCGAACTGCGTGAGGATCGAGAAAATGTTTGCGATACTCTCTATGCGTATGTAGCTTGCGGATGCTTCGATGATGCTCGCATCGGTCGCCATAAGCTTCAGCATAGGCTCCGCGAAGATCAGCACCACGGCAGAAAGAACGGCATATACGCCCAGCGAGATCAGCATACCTGTTCGCACGCGGTTGGAAAATTCGTCTTTATCGTCCTTGACCTTGCCTATAAAATAGAATAGTGGAAGGATGATTGCCTCGTTCATGATCTCGTAAAGCAGATTCACCCACGAGAGCTGACCTGCGATGGAGAAGGAATACTCTCCGGGCAACTGACCGAGGAAGAACACGCGCACGGTCGTGTAGATCGTCGGCGCAAGTCCGAGAATGAGGAGTGCTGCGAAGAGCTTGTAATTGATTCTTTTCATTGATAAAATTATTTTTTTCATAATGTCACTCTTTCTTATCTGTACGACAAACAATGTAGTCTACAGTCACATTGAAATAATCTGCGAGTTTGCAAAGCATATCAATATCCGGCTCGCGGATTCCTCTTTCATACTTGGGATATGTGCTTATAGCACAGCCTATCGCGCAAGCCACAGCACACTGCGTGACTCCTTTTTGCAAGCGCAATTCTTTAAGCCTCATCATCTTCCTCCCAATTGAGAATATCACAAAGCATATCATACGCTACTGCCTTTTTCCCATTCTTTTTAGAAGAATAATTTCCCCTCCAGTATGTATCTAAGCCTGATACATGACATTCACATCTCCATACGGGATTTCCGTTATCATCGTATGTCTCTGCAAAATCATACCATGGCTCTCCAATGTAACCCTTTTGATAAAGTTCCTGAAGCTGATTTATTGCTCGGTCAATATCGGGTTCACCAACTTCGTCTATCGGTAAAATCCATTCGTTTTTTTCATTCAAATACTCAAAAGCGCGCCGACAGACGTTTTTGCGAGCCTCTTTTTTAGATTCTCCATACCCGCAAAACGGAAATTCAAAATCACCAAGTGTCATCTCGCAGGCAAACTGTCCGTCACCTTTCTCAACGCAAATGGGTTGAAAGCCAAAAGTAGTAAGGCCGGCGTTAATAAGATCATTAGTATTCGCAATTCCACGCTCTGCGTACAAAAAATATGGCAAGGTCCTATATTTTTTCTGACACCATGTTTGAATCAAATCTACATAGTTTTCATCATCCTGAAAACCGTTTTCAAGATAATATTCTATGTCGATCATTCTGTCAACTACTTCTTCGAGCGTTTCTGCATCCCAACCACAATCGATTGCCACTGCACCGACGATCGCCTCAAACAGATCCTCTTTTACGGATTCCTGATCCTGCGCATTCTGTGCTTCATCACCTTTTCCCATCAGAAGACAATCTGCAAAATCAAGTACGTCAATACGATGTGCAAGCATCTTTTTGCATACTAATTTCTTTTTGATCTCGGTTAGTTGCCCTTCTGTCTTTTGAGAGACGTATTTTCCGTTCTGTGTGGTTTCTCCGAAGTATTCCGATAGTTTTTTCATGACGATGAATTCAAGTGCTTTATCGCCGTAAAACTCCAACACCTCGTTGTTATACGCACCGTTGTGTTCTTCCGAATACGATTTGCGCGTAAATGCTTGTCTTAGAAGCTTCGGTTCATCAAATTCGTATTCAAGTCGCTCTTGGATAAATTCCAATGTTTTGTTGTTCATAATAAAAACAACCTCCTTATAGTAATTTCTACAAGAAGGTATAAGTATAGCCCGACAAAGCCCACGTATCCCGTGCGCTCCCATCGGGCACAAGTAATTAAAATGCGTTACATAAATCACTCTCATTTGACAGAGACCACTTGCATAGCCAAGGTCAAATACTCTTGCTTTATGTCCGGCCGTTTAAATACCCATACCGCCTTCTTGTGATTTTATTATAGCACACCGATTTTTATTTGTCAACCCCTGAATACTATCCGTTTTGGATACATAAGGTTTTTTCATAAATGATCCTTATTTACAGATGGTAAGAAATGTGATTTTTCATCAAAATAAACACCAAACTTTACATATCCGTTTGATTATTCCTTCTGCGCGGCATATGGCGGCTTTTTTTGCGGCAATCATATTTTTTGAGGGAGGGGAGGGAAACGGTGAGCGATAAAGAAAAAACGGTGACGGCATCCTTCCTTTACTTATTATTACGCGCGAAATTAATATTAAAAAATCTGTTTTATTTTGTTGACAAACAAAAAAATATGTGCTAAAATAAACCCGTGTTCTGCGTTTGCGTAAGAGCACGGGCTTTTGATTTCTTTTGGTTTATAGAAGCTTCGGCTTTTGTAAATAAATAAAACAATCCGCGACGGGCATGCCGCGGACAAAAAATCAGGAGGAAAATCAAAATGAAAAAAATCCTTTCCCTGCTTCTTGTTGTGGTAATGGCATTTGGATGCTGCGTGGTGCTTGGATCCTGCGGCGGCGGCAACAAGGGCAAAGATGCCAGTGAGGTCAAGGCGGCTCTGATCGCTTTGCACGGCACCAGCTCCACCTATGACAAGAACTTCATCGAGGCTTTCGAGAAGGCTTGCCAGAACAAGGGTCTGAAGGCAGAGAACTACACCGTTATCACCGATATCCCCGAGGGTACCGAGTGCTATAACGAGGCGGCAAACTTTGCAGACGAGGGCTACGACGTGATCTTTGCAGACTCCTTCGGCCACGAGGCGCATATGCTTAAGGCTGCAAGGGAATTTGCAAACGTTCAGTTCTGCCATGCAACCGGTACGATGGCTCATACCGAGGACGTTGCAAACTTCCAGAACGCATTCGCTTCCATCTACGAGGGCAGATACCTTGCAGGCGTTGCTGCAGGTCTCAAGCTCCTTGAGATGTACGGTGACGATATCACCGCAGAGGAGGCTAAGGTCGGCTACGTAGGCGCATTCCCCTATGCAGAGGTTATCTCCGGCTACACCGCTTGGTTCCTTGGCGTTCGTTCGGTAGTTCCGAACGCAACCATGGAGGTTCGCTACACCAACTCCTGGTATAACGAGCCCGGCGAGATGGCTACCGCACAGGCACTGATCGATGCAGGCTGCAAGCTTATTTCTCAGCACGCTGACTCTATGGGTGCTCCCACCGCTTGCGAGAACGCAGGTATTCCCAACGTTGCATACAACGGCACGACCGGCAAGACGGGTACCTTCATCATCGCATCCAGAATCAACTGGGTTCCTTACTTCGAGTATATGCTTGACTGCGTGATCAAGGGCGAGGATATCAAGACCGACTACACCGGCTCTATCGATACCGGCTCCGTTGTTATCACCGAGCTTGGCGCCGCTGCCGCTGCAGGCACCCAGGCAAAGCTTGATGCTGTGAAGGCACAGCTGAAGGACGGCACTCTCAAGATATTCGATTGCTCCAAGTTCACCGTAAAGAACGCAAAGGCAGATACCTCCGAGTTCTCCAAGGCGGCTTCCATCACCATGGATGCGAACGGCCACCTGACCGGCTATAAGGCTGACGTTGATACCGACGCTGCATTCACGCCCGACACCGAGGTCATCAAGACCGCGAACGGCGTTACCTACTTCGCAGAGAGCGAGCTTCGCTCCGCTCCTTATTTCGACATCGTGATCGACGGCATCTCCATCGGCGCATCTGTTGTTGACTGATTTTTAATTTCAAAAGCATATGGCGGGGTTTTTAACTCCGCCTTATGCCGTCTATTAGGCAAAGAAGTAATCCTTTTATGGAGGAAGCAACGTGGAAAAACAGCCCATTATCCAGCTGGAAAGCATTACCAAGACCTTTGGCAGGGTGGTTGCCAACCGCAACGTGACTATGGATATCCGCAAGGGTGAGATCCTGTCCGTTCTCGGCGAGAACGGCTGCGGAAAAACCACTCTTATGAATATGATCGCCGGCATCTATTACCCCGATTCCGGCCGCATCCTGATTGACGGCGAGGAGGTAACGATCGCCTCTCCCCGCGATGCCTTTAAATACAAGATCGGTATGATCCATCAGCATTTCAAGCTGATCGACGTCTTTTCCGCCACCGAAAACATCGTTCTCGGCGTGGAGGACGGTAAATATAATTTGAAAGAAGTCAAATCCCGCATTCTCGCGATGTGCGAGAAATACGGTTTCCATATAGATCCCGATAAGAAGATCCACGAGATGTCCGTCTCCGAGAAGCAGACCGTTGAGATCATTAAGGTGCTTTACAGAGGCGCCGATATTCTGATCCTCGATGAGCCGACCGCCGTGCTGACGCCGCAGGAGATCCGCACGCTCTTCAACGTGCTTCGCGCGATGCGCGAGGACGGAAAGTCGATCGTTATCATCACCCATAAGCTGAACGAGGTAATGGAGATCTCCGACCGCGTTGCCATTCTGCGCAAGGGTGAGCATATCGCGACCGTCAATACCGAGGATACAAGCGAGCAGGAGCTGACCGAGATGATGGTCGGCCAGAAGGTCGAGCTGAACATCCACCGCCCCGAGCCCAAGAATGTATGCGACAGGCTGGAGGTGCGCGGTCTCAATCTTATAAGCCCCGACGGGATCAAGATCCTCGACGATATCTCCTTCACCGCACGCGCGGGCGAGGTGCTCGGTATTGCGGGCATTGCGGGCTCCGGACAGCGCGAGCTGCTTGAGGCCATCGCGGGTCTCAAGAAGTTAGAGAGCGGAGAGATCATCTTCAACCGTCCGAAAAAGAACCTTCCCGTATCCTTCTATCACAAGACCTTCGCGCAGGTAAAGGATATGGCCGCCGAGGGAAAGTTCCATTACGAGGACGGCACACCCGTCGACTTCAGCGGTATGAGCCGCTCCGAGATCACCGCCCTGGTGAACGACGGTAAGGTGCTCTTCAACGAGAATGAGATCATAAACCTTTGTGACAGAACGCCCCTTCAGATCCGCGAGCTCGGCGTCCGTCTTTCCTTCGTTCCCGAGGACAGGCTTGGTATGGGCCTTGTCGGAAATATGGATATCACCGACAACATGATGCTGCGCAGCTACCGCAAGGGTCATTCTATGTTCGTTGACCGCAAGCGCCCGAAGGACCTTGCCGACACGATCGTCGAGGAGCTCGAGGTCGTAACGCCCGACGTCGATCATACGCCTGTCCGCCGTCTTTCCGGCGGTAACGTGCAGAAGGTGCTCGTCGGCCGTGAGATCGCGGCAGCCCCCGTCGTTCTGATGGCGGCTTACCCTGTCAGAGGCCTGGATATCAACTCATCCTATACGATCTATAATCTTCTGACAAAGCAGAAGGAGGCGGGCGTTGCCGTTATCTTTGTCGGCGAGGATCTGGACGTGCTCCTCGCGCTGTGCGACCGCATTATGGTCGTCAGCGGCGGTAAGATCGCAGGCACCGTGGATGCCCGCACCGCACAGAAGGACGAGATCGGACTTCTGATGGTCAAATCCAATAAGGAAAAGGAGGATGAAGCATGAAACAGACCGAGCATAGCAAAAGGGAACCCCTCTTTCACATCGTGAAGCGGGATTCCATCGATATCAGAAAAAAAGCGGCGTTTTATGCCGGCACGATCTTCCTCAGCCTTTTGCTGGGCGGTATCATCTGCTCGCTCTTCTCCTCGGGCAATCCCGTGCGGTTCTTCGGCTCTCTTTTCAAGGGCGCGTTCAGCACCGTGCGCCGTATCTGGCTGCTTTTCCAGGACACCGCGATCCTGCTCGGCGTTTCCTTGGCGCTCGCCCCTGCCTTTAAAATGAAATTCTGGAACCTCGGCGGCAACGGACAGATCCTGATGGGCTGTCTTGCTTACGTTGCCTCTATGTTCTACCTCGGCGGCAAGCTTCCCAATTTCGTCGTTATGCTGATCGGATTGATCGGCGGCGTGATTGCGGGTGCCGTATGGGGCGTGATCCCCGCGATCTTTAAGGCGTTCTTTAACACCAACGAGTCGCTCTTCACGCTGATGATGAACTATATCGCCTCCGGCCTCGTCGCTGCCTTCATTACGATCTGGGTAAAGACCGGCTCGGGCGTTCTGAACCCCCTTTCCTCGGGCACCATCCCCGAGCTTGGCAACAAATATCTTTTGATCATTCTCGTATTCTTCCTTCTTGCCGGCCTTATGTATGCATACACCAAGTACAGCAAGCATGGCTACGAGATCTCCGTTGTCGGTGAAAGCAACAATACCGCCAAGTACATCGGTATCAACGTAAAAAAGGTCATCATCCGCACGATGATCCTTTCGGGTGCGATCGCAGGTCTTGTCGGTGCCTTTATCGGCGGCGCGGTGGACCACACCGTCAGCACCGCCTCGGCGAACAATATGGGCTTCACCGCCATTATGACGGCGTGGCTCGCCGCCTTCAATCCCCTGATCATGATCGCCGCCTGCTTCTTTATTACCTTCGTGGATAAGGGAATGACGCAGGTTCGCAAGGATTTTAAGTTCACGAACGACGCCATTGCGAACATCGTGATCGGCATCGTTTATTTCGCAGTGATCGCCGTCACCTTCCTTCTTTCGTACAAGATCGTTTTCCGCGAGGGTGCGTTCGATAAGATCAAGGCGATCTTCAAAAAATCAAGCAAGGCAAATGCCGGAGAGGAGGATAAGGCATGACTTCATTTCTTGTAGGCTCGATCGCGCTTGCCACTGTGTTCCTTTTCGGATGCGTCGGCGAGATCATCACCGAAAAGGCGGGGCATCTGAACCTCGGTATTCCCGGCATTATGTGCATCGGCACGGCGGGCGGCTGCTACGCGGTCTCCTTCTATATGGCGGCGCTGCCGGATCCCACCAAGGCATCCTGGCTGCTTCTCGTGCTTCTTTCGATCCTTTTCGCCGCTCTTTTCGCCTCGGCGCTCGGCGGCATATACGCCGTTCTGACGGTCACCCTCCGATGCAACCAGAACATCACGGGTCTTGCCGTTACCATCTTCGGCAACGGCTTTGCGCAGTTCTTTATGGACACCTGCGTTCTGAAAAGCGATGCGGACCGCGCCAATTTTGAGATCGCTGGCAAGATCATTTCCAAGAACCTGCCCTTTGCGGATGCGCTCGGAGATTTCGGTAGGATATTCCTCTCGCACGGCATCCTTGTTTACCTTTCCATCGCGATCGCGATCCTGGCCGCCTGGTTTTTGAAAAGAACGAGAGCGGGTCTGCACCTTCGTGCCGTGGGCGAAAACCCCGCCACCGCCGATGCGGCGGGCATCAACGTGACCGCCTATAAGTACGGCGCGATCCTGATCGGCAGCGGCATTGCGGGTCTCGGCGGCTTCTTCTACATTATGGACTATATCAAGGGAAGCTGGGAGAACGCCGCAACGATCGAGGCGCTCGGCTGGCTCTCGGTGGCACTCGTTATCTTCACGCTGTGGAAGCCGACCCTCAGCATTCTCGGCTCGTTTGTTTTCGCCGCGCTCTATATGATGGCGTATTACATCGACGGCACCTCCACTGTCAAGGAGCTTCTGAAGCTGATCCCTTACGTGATGACTGTGATCGTTCTGATCATAACCAGCATTAAGGGGAGCAAGAATAATCAGGCACCTGCATCGCTGGGGCTATCGTATTTCCGCGAAGAGAGATAAATCCGGGCTTCCAAATTTCGGTAAAACTGAAAACGAAAAAAGAGGTATTGTGTATTCAGTACCTCTTTTTTGCTTTATATCAGATTTGAAAGGGATTAAGGTTGAAAACCTGCGGTTTTCTTCCATCTTATCGGATTTTCGTTTTCTATCGCCGTTTTCTTCCTCTCGGCGTATGTCAATACGCCTTCGGGGCGAAGAACGACGATTTTTCCTCGGAATTTGTTTGCCCGGGGGCTGCCATATCCCGGTAGAACCGAAAACGAAAACTTGGGGCTGCCACCTCCCGGTAGAACCGAAAACGAAAAATATAGGGTAGAGGCATTACAATGTGCCTCTACCTTTTCTTTTTGCGTATTTGATAAGGTATTGAGGTTGAAAACCTTGCGGTTTTCTTCCATCCTGTCAGATTTTCGTTTTCTATCGCCGTTTCACCGCTCAGCGTACACTTGTACGCCTCTCGCGGCTCAGCCGACGATTTCTCCTCGGGATCTGTTTGCCCGGGGGGGGCTTCCTATTTCATCCGCTTTCGCGGATTTCATTCGCGATGCCTTGCATCGCGCCTTCCGGGATAACCGAAAACGAAAAAAGGATGAGGTATTTATGATCGGTACCTCATCCTTTTCTTTTTGCGTATTTGAGAAAATATTGAGGTTGAAAACCTTACGGTTTTTTCTGCTTTTCCGTTGCATTCTCCGAAAATATATGCTACAATAAGGTATCAACGCCGAACGGCGGAAAAATGGAGAAGAAGCGATGCGAGTATTGAAATTCGATCTGACGAAAAACGCGGCGCCCATAAGACCTATGAGCTGCGTGAACAACGGCCCCGTACATAAGCGCCACGCCAATGACCAGAGCACGGGCGGCACCTTTGCCCCCTACAAGGCGGCGCGTATCCCTTACGCGAGAAACCACGATGCCGCATTCTGCGCATCCTACGGCGGCGAGCATACCGTGGACATTTCCGCGATCTTTCCGAATTTTGATGCGGATGTAAACGATCCCGCATCCTACGATTTCGTCTGCACGGATGAATACACCCTTGCCACCCTCGAGGCGGGAACGAAGACCTATTTCCGCCTCGGTCAGAAGATCGAGCATTATATCAAGAAATTCCATATCTTCCCGCCGAAGGATTTTAAAAAGTGGGCAGAGATCTGCGAGCATATCATCCGTCACTATACCGAGGGATGGGCGGACGGCTATACGCTTGATATGCCGTATTGGGAGATCTGGAACGAGCCGGATCTTGATGACGGGCAGGACTATAAGCGCACCTGGGCGGGCACAAAGCAGGAGTTCTTCTCGCTCTATGAGATCACCGCGAAGCATCTGAAGAAGTGCTTCCCGCATCTGAAGATCGGCGGTCCTGCCGTGGCGGGCAATATGGAGTGGTCAAGAGAGTTCCTTCTGTATCAGGCAAGTGTCGGCACGCCGATCGACTTTTTCTCCTGGCATATCTATTGCGTCACGCCTGAGAAGGCGATCGAGAGGGCGGGGGTCGCGCGCCGCATTATGGATGAGGCGGGCTACACCGAGGCGGAAAGCATCCTCAACGAGTGGAACTACGTGGAGGGCTGGGTCGGCGAAACCTTCTACCGCTCCAAAAAGGTGATCGCGGGCATCAAGGGCGCCGCCTTCACGATGGCAATGATGATCGCATTCCAGAAGTCGGATATTCTCGATATGCTGATGTATTACGATGCGCGCTTCGGCACCTGCTTCAACGGTCTTTTCGATGCCTTCCAGGATGTGCAGAAGGGTTATTATCCCTTCAAGTTCTACGGCAGCCTTTACGATTGCGCGTACGAGAGCCGCGCCGAAAAGGATCCCGAGGATATCTATTCGCTTTGCGGCGTGAAGGAGAACGGCAAGGCGGTCGCCATCGTGACCCATTATTCCTTTGAGGAAAAGGGAAAGGGCAGCAAGACCGTGAAGCTCGACTTCGGCCGCGAGGGAAAATACAATATCTACGCCCTCGATAAAAAGCACGATGGAGAGCTTGTGACTACGACGGAGGATCTCACGCTGAAGCTGCCGATGTATGGCACCTATCTCATCGAAGAAATATAAGGGCTTCCACCTCCCGGGATAACCGAAAACGAAAAAAGTAGGGGAATTGTTAACTCAGTTCCTCTACCTTTTCTTTTTGCGTATTTGATAAGGTATTGAGGTTGAAAACCTACGGTTTTCTTCCGTCTTATTGGATTTTCGTTTTCTATCGCCGTTTCACCGCTCAGCGTACGCTTGTACGCTTCTCGCGGCTCAGCCGACGATTTCTCCTCGGGATCTGTTTGCCCCAAGGGGCTTCCTATTTCATCC
>JAGBBQ010000111.1 GCA_017938425.1 Clostridia bacterium
AAAGGAGTTTGCAACTCCGATGACTTATGCCTACGGCATATCAGATGTATCATGGACGATTCGTCCCAAGTACCTATTTACTTGTGTTTGTGAGGTGATGCTTATGCATGTGTAGTTCTTTTATGATGTGTTAAACAAATAATAAAAGAGAAAGGAAAATTTCTATGAATAAAACAATTTACCAAATTTATGACAAAATTTTTAAGAAAATACTGACATTATCATCAACAGCAGTGATTAATCTGATTAACGGTTTGTTCGGAACTGATTATCCTTTGAACAGTATAATTACTTACAATTGGACAGAGTTTGAAGACAAGGAGTTAAAAAAGATACTTGCAGATACAATATTAACAATTAACGGGAAATACAGTTATCATTTAGAAGCACAGATGACGGAGGATAAGGATATTGTTTTCAGAGTATTTCGAATACGGCGGCCAGCGCACGCCGAGCGCCTCCTGGACCGCAACCGCCGCCGGGGCTTTCATCCTCGGGGATAAGGGAAAATTTCGCATCCGCGAGGGCATCGTCGGCAAGCTGATCGACGGCGCGACCAAGGACTCCTCCAATATGGGTGCCGCCATGGCACCCGCCGCCGCGGATACGATCCTTTCCTATCATCTGCACGGCTCGGTGCCGCTCTCCGAGGTGGATCTCGTCGTCACGGGAGACCTCGGTCGGGTGGGAAGAGAGCTGCTTCTCTCGCTGCTTTCGAAGGAGGGGCTCTCCCTCGCCGAAAAGCACCGCGACTGCGGGCTTCTGATCTACGAGGAGGGAGGCGAGGATTTTCACAGCGGCGCCTCGGGCTGCGGCTGCTCTGCCTCGGTGCTCTCCGCCTGCCTTTTGCCCGCGATGGAAAGGGGCGAATACAAGCGCATCCTCTTTCTCTCCACGGGGGCGCTGATGAGCCCGCAAAGCACCCTGCAAAAGCACGATATTTTAGGTATCGCGCACGGCGTTCTGATAGAAAGAGAGGATGATCTATGCTGACAAAGGCTCTGCTTGCTTTTCTTCTTGGCGGCGTTTTGTGTGT
The DNA here is from genome assembly GCA_017938425.1 of Clostridia bacterium. GTDB lineage: Bacteria > Bacillota > Clostridia > Oscillospirales > CAG-272 > UBA1740. The sequence continues at coordinate 1,037 of JAGBBQ010000111.1, forward strand.
TATAGTGCAAATAATTATTGACAAAACAACGCTTATGCCGCCGAGAATTCTTGTTTTTGCCGTGATCCTCGGCGTCCTTTTGGAGGCGATCGGCGTTTACGAGCCGATCAAAAGCATCTTCGGCTGCGGCATCTCCGTTCCGCTGCTCGGCTTCGGTGCGGTGCTTGCTAAGGGGGTACGTGAGGCGGTGCTTTCAGAGGGTGCGCTCGGCATTCTCGGCGGCGGCCTTGCGGCGGGTGCGGCAGGCATCAGCGCGGCGCTTCTTTGCGCCTTTTTGGCCGCGGTATTCTTCCGCTCGCGCCCGAAGCGAATGTAAACTTTTGTATTTTCACCGATCCTAAAAAAGCAAAAAAACGATGTAAAGAAGAGTATCAATTTTTTTCTGAAAATGTGTTGATTTTTCCTATATTATATGTTATAATACTATATATATTATATAAAGGGGGAAGTCTCTGTCATGGATGAGCTGAAAAATATAATGGACGCCGTGAATCCGATCATCAAAAAACGGCTCAATTATACCGATTCCGTATTTGACGTCTGGTTTTCCGAGCTTATCCTCGCGGAGCTGACGGAGGATAAGGCGATCTTCACCACGCGCTCGAAGCTGAAGCAGAAGATCCTCACCACGAAGTATGCGACCGTCGTGAGGGAGGCGCTTTCCGAGGTGATCGGATTTGAGGTCGAGCCACAGTTCCGCTTCGTCGGAGAGGACCAGGAGTTTCCTCCGCCCGTGCCCCTCTTTGAAAAGACCGATGACGAGAGCCGAGAGAAGAAGGACGAGAGAGCCGCGGAGTTCAAGCGTCTGATCTCGTCGGACAGCGGTTCGAGCGTGCTCGACGGCTATACCTTCGATAACTTCGTGCGGGGCGATTCCAACGAGTTTGCGCTTTCGCTCTGCCTTGCCGTTGCCCATGAGCCGACGGCGTACAATCCGCTTTTCATTTACGGTGACAGCGGTCTCGGCAAAACGCATCTTCTCGCCGCGATCGTCAACTACATAAAGAAAAACAGTCCGCATCTTCGCATCGTTTATAAGAAGAGTGAGGACTTCATTAACGAATTGATCCACGCGATCTCCACGGGATCGACCGCCTCGTTCAAGGAAAAATACCGCCGTGCCGACGTTCTTCTTATCGACGATATTCAGTTCATCGCGGGCAAGGAAAGCACGCAGGAGGAGTTTTTCCACACCTTCTCGGCGCTTTACGAGGCCAATAAGCAGATCATTCTGACCTCGGACCGTCCGCCCAGGGAGATCCAACCCCTTGAGGACCGTCTGCGCACCCGCTTTGAGGGTGCCTGCATTGCCGACGTGCAGCCCCCGAGCCTTGAATTGCGTCTTGCCATCATCCGTAAAAAGAGTGCGGATATGGGGCTCGTCATCGAGGATGAGCTCGTCAACTATATGGCAGAGAGACTGCAGAACAATATCCGTCAGATCGAGGGCGTTCTGAAGCGCATCGGTGCTCTCAGCACGATGTCCTCGGGCGGTCTCACGAAGGAGAAGCTTGAGGAGATCATTTCGATCATCGCGCCCGACAGCATTCCGCCCGACGTGATGGTGGAGAAGATACTCTCCGTGGTCGCGAAGAAGAACGGCCTGCGCCCCGAGGATCTCAAATCCAAGAAGCGCCAGGATAACATTGCGAAGGCAAGGCACACCGCGATCTATATCGTACGGCATCTGACCTCGCTGCCCTTGCAGACGATCGGGCAGATCTTCAACCGCGATCACTCCACCGTGATGTCCTCGATCGACAAGGTGGAGATCAATATCAAGACGAAAAAGAACGCACAGGCAGAAATTCTCGCCCTGATCAAGGAGATCAAGGGCTGATCCCTTGTGGAAAACTCTGTGGAAAACGCGGTGACGGACGGTGGAAAAGTATGTGGATTATCCGGTGGAAAACTTCAAGAGCGCTTTCCACAGCTTTTCCACATAAAAGTCCTCTCATTTTTCCAAAAAAACCTATACGGCACAAGGGAAAACGGCAGTTTCCACAATTTCCACAGCCCCTACTACAACAACTCCTACCTATAATAATTTCTTTCTGTCTCTTTTTTGTGAACAAAGCTGGGGGGACGGGAAAGAAACGGCGAGCGCCAACCGAGAAATAAAAAATACAGAATATAAAGGAAAGAAAAAATGAAATTCACCGTACATAAGTCAGAGCTTCTTGATAAGCTTGCTCCCGCGATGGGAACCGTTTCCAATAAAAACACCATCGCCTCGATCGAGGGCGTTCTTCTTGAAACGCTGGACGGCCGCATCCGTATCTCTACCTATGATATGAATAAGGGTGTCAGAGCCATGCTCGACGCCGTGGATATCGAGCGCGAGGGCAGATATATCATCAACGCGCAGCGCCTGTTTCAGACCATCCGCGTAATGCCCGACGATGAGCTGACCATTGACGTGTCCGAGAACTGCAACTGCACGCTGACCTGCGGTAAGTCCTCCTTCTCTATGTTTGCTATGCCCGGCGCGGAGTTTCCGAACCTTCCCGAGCTGACCACCGAGAGAGGCTTTGAAGTCAACGCCGCGCTCGTGAAGAAGATGATCTCCAAGGTCGTGCATTCGGTTGCGGAGCTGGATAACCGCCCGATGCTTTGCGGCTGCTTCTTCAAGATCGGTGACGACGGGCTCGAGCTGGTTTCCTGCGACGGATATACGCTTTCCATCTGCCGTGAGAAGACCGAGATCGAAAAGCTCGGCAGAGATATGGCGGGCGAGATCTCCTTTATCATCCCCGGCCATGCGCTCGGCGAGATCATGAAGATCCTGCCCGACGGTGAGGACAGCCGCATCCGCTTCTACCTCTCGAGAAAGCACGCGATCCTGCGTGCGGAGGACATCGTGTTCTTCACGAGGACCATCGAGAGCGAGTACGTGGATTATAACCGTATGATCCCGAGAGACAACGATATTATTCTGAGCGTGGACAGAGACAGGCTTCTTGAGGGCCTTGAGAGAGCCAACATCATTGCCGAGGAGAAGATCCAGGGCAGCGGCAGAAGCTACGTGAAGATCAACGTGGAGGAGAACATCCTCTCCCTGACCTCTACCTCTGTCAACGGTAAGGTATACGATGAGATGGACTGCACGCACGAGGGCGGCGATCTTGAGATCGGCTTCAACTGCCGCTACCTCATCAACAGCGTGAAGGCCTCCGAGGGTGAGACGCTGCGCGTAACGATGAAGAGCGCGACCGCCGCGATCACGCTGGAGCCCTATGAGGAGGACGAGAATTCTTCCTTCTTCTATATGATCCTTCCCGTGAGAATGAACAACACCGATAAATGAAATTAAAGCGCTTTTATGCGAAGGATTTCCGCAATATCGAAGAGGTGGATATCACCTTTCACGAGGGCGTGAACCTTTTGTTCGGAAGCAACGCGCAGGGAAAGACAAATGCGATCGAGGGCATCTATCTCTTTGCGAGGGGAAAATCCTTCCGCAAGGCGAAGGAGAGCGAGCTTATCCGCTTTGGCTGCGAGGGCTTCCGTGCCGAAATCACCTTTGAGACCTCTCTCGGGGAGGAAACGCTTTCCTACGCGGTCTACGGCTCCGAGAGAAAAAGAATGAAGAACGGCTATAAGATAGACCGTATCTCGGATATGATAGGCAGCTTTCGCGCCGTGCTTTTCACCCCCGATCACTTAGGGCTCGTCAAGGACGGCCCCGAGGAGAGGCGCGCGTTTTTGGACGTGGCGATCTGCCAGTGCAAGCCCTATTATCTTTCCGCCTATACCAACTATAAAAGAGCCTTGGAGCAGAGAAACTGCCTGCTCCGTATGATGGGCAAGGGGATGCCCGTGGATATCAACGAGGTCTACGCCTGGTCGCGCTCGCTTGCCGAGTACGCCGCGCCCATCTATCTTGAAAGAAGAGATTATATCCAGCGCCTCGAAAAGCACGCGAGAGTCACGATGCGTGAGATCTCGGACGAAAAAGAGAGCCTTACGCTTCACTATAAGAGCGATATTGATTATGATGGCGACGAGCTTCAAGAGATCAAGAAAGCGTATTATGACCTCTTCGTGAGCGATATTCCGAGAGAAGCACAGAATATGGGCACGCTCTTCGGCATCGGACGCGACGATATGGAAATCCTGATCAACGGCCGCCGCGCCCGCGCCTTTGCCTCGCAGGGGCAGCAGAGAAGCGTCGTGCTTGCCTTGAAGCTTGCCGAGGGCGAGGCTTGCCTCGAGCTTTCGGGCGAATATCCCGTGTTTTTGTTTGACGACGTGCTCAGCGAGCTGGACGAGCGCCGCCGCGCCTACCTTCTTTCGAAAAGAAAGGACCGTCAGATCGTCATCACCTCCTGTGAGAAAAAGGAGATCGCCGATTTCTCGGAGAGCCTGATCTGTGTGAAAGAAGGAAGCTTCACGCCGCAGGGGGAAGGACTTTGAGGGTATAAAAATGTATCTGCATATAGGAAATAAAAAAAGCGTAAAGCAGGAAAGCATCATCGGTATCTTTGATCTCGATACCGCCACGGTCTCCTCGCTGACGAAGCGGTTCGTCGGTCAGATGGAAAGGGAGGGGCTCGTGGAGTATGAGGACAGCGATCTTCCGAGAAGCTTTCTCTTGATAGAAAATGAAAAGGATAACCCCGCGCGCTACTCTCTGCGCCTGTCGCGCATCTCGCCGATCGGACTCAGGGAGAGAGCGCAGATCTCACTCTCCTCTCTCGGAGAGGAAAAGTAAAGGATGAAAGGAATCATTTATGGAAAACATCAAAGAAAACCATGAATACAGCGATAGCCAAATTCAGGTTTTGGAAGGACTTGAGGCGGTGCGCAAGCGCCCGGGTATGTATATAGGAACGACCTCGATCAAGGGCCTTCATCACCTCGTATACGAAATTGTGGATAACTCCATCGATGAGGCCTTGGCGGGTGAATGCGACTGTATTAAGGTGACTCTGATGGAGGATGGCTCGGTGATGGTCGAGGACGACGGCCGCGGCATCCCCTCGGGTATGAACGAAAAGCTCGGCATTCCGACCCTCGAGGTGGTCTACACCGTGCTTCACGCGGGCGGTAAGTTCGGCGGCGGCGGTTATAAGATCGCGGGCGGCCTTCACGGCGTGGGCGCATCGGTCGTAAACGCGCTCTCCGAGTGGGTAGAGGTGGAAAACCACAGAGACGGGAAGAAATATACCGAGAGATTTGAAAAGGGCGCGGTGGCGCGTCCCTTCGCCTGCGTGGGCGATTGCGGCGATAAGCACGGTCTGACCGTTCGCTTCAAGCCCGATCCTACCATCTTTGAGGAGACCGTCTTTGAATACGAAACGCTGACCAAGCGTATGAGAGAGCAGTCCTTTCTGAACGCGGGCGTCAAGATCGTGATGAAGGATCTGCGCGGTGAGGAGCCCGTGGAGGAGGTGCTTCACTACGAGGGCGGTATCGTTTCCTTCGTCGAGTTTCTGAACAGCGAGAAGCGCGGTGCGCCCATTCACGAGGACGTTATCTATATGAAGGGCGAGAAGAACGGCTCGATCGCCGAGGTCGCGATGCAGTATAACGACAGCTATAACGAGACCATTGTTTCCTTCGCGAACAATATGGCGACGATCGAGGGCGGTACGCACGAGACCGGCTTCAAGAGCGCTCTGACGAAGGCGATCAACGAGTACGGCAAGAAGTACGGCATCATCAAGGGCGATCCGCTTTCGGGCGAGGACGTGAGAGAGGGCCTCGTTGCCATCATCTCCGTCAAGCTCACGGATGCGCAGTTTGAGAGCCAGACCAAGGCAAAGCTCGGTAACTCCGAGATCCGTACGCTCGTGGACGGTATCGTTTATTCAAAGCTGTGCGAATATTTCGACGAAAATCCCGCGACCGCCAAGATCGTTCTGGAAAAGGCGATGGCGGCAAGCCGCGCAAGAGAGGCGGCAAGAAAGGCAAGGGAGCTGACCAGAAGAAAGAACGTTCTTGAGGTCTCCACCCTGCCGGGTAAGCTTTCGGACTGCCAGGAGAGAGAGGCAAGGCTCACCGAGGTCTACCTCGTAGAGGGAGACTCCGCAGGCGGCTCCGCAAAGGACGGAAGAGACAGCCGCTACCAGGCGATCCTTCCCCTGCGCGGTAAGGTGCTGAACGTAGAGAAGGCAAGGCTCGATAAGGTCTACGCCAATACCTCTCTGATCCCCATCATCCAGGCGCTCGGCTGCGGCATCGGCGAGGATTTTGATATTCAGAAGCTCCGTTACGGAAAGATCATTATCATGGCGGATGCCGACGTGGACGGTGCGCATATCCGCATTTTGCTTCTGACCTTCTTCTTCCGCCATATGCGTCCTCTGATCGAAGAGGGGCACGTTTATCTTGCACAGCCTCCGCTTTATAAGGTGCATAAGGGCAAGAGCGTGCGCTACGCCTTCAGCGATGAGGAAAGAGACAGATGCATCGAGGAGCTTGGCACAAGCGGCGTCGAGGCAGAGAGATATAAGGGTCTTGGTGAGATGGACCCCGAGCAGCTCTGGGAGACCACGATGGACCCCGAGAAGAGAACGCTGCTGCAGGTATCGATCGGCGATGCCATCGCCTGCGACGAGATGTTCTCCGTATTGATGGGTGATATGGTTGAGCCCCGCCGTGACTTCATATCCAAGAATGCAAAGTATGTGAAAAATCTGGATATTTAACCAATTTGTAAACAACTCTTTGCATAAGAAAGGAAAATAGCTTTTAAATGGAACATACTTATAAGAGCCAAGATATAGAATTTCCTCTGCAGAAAATCGAAGACGCAGATATGGAAAAGGAAGTGAAGAGCGCGTTTATAGAGTATTCTATGAGCGTTATCACCTCCCGTGCCCTGCCCGACGTCCGCGACGGTATGAAGCCCGGCCAGAGAAGGATCCTTTACGCAATGTACGAGGATCATCTTACCTACGATAAGCCCTTCCGTAAGTCGGCGACGACGGTCGGTAACGTGCTGGGTCGATACCATCCGCACGGTGACGCCGCCGTATACCAGTCGATGGTCCGTATGGCGCAGGATTTCTCTCTGCGCGTGCCGCTCGTAGAGGGTCACGGTAACTTCGGTAACGTGGACGGCGACGGCGCGGCTGCTTACCGATATACCGAGGCGAGAATGAGCAAGATCGCCGATCAGATGATGCGCGATATCGAGAAGAAGGTCGTTCCGATGACGAGAAACTTCGATAATACGCGCGACGAGCCCGAGGTCCTTCCCTCGCGCTTCCCGAACCTGCTTGTCAACGGCTCGGT
>JAGBBQ010000112.1 GCA_017938425.1 Clostridia bacterium
CGAGCCCGAGATCGCCTTTGCGGATCTGAACGACAATATGCAGCTGGCGTGGGATATGATCCAGTATATCATCCGTCACGTGATGGATAAGTGCGCCGAGGAGCTGAGCTTCTTCAACAGCTTCGTGGATAAGGGTCTCTTGGAGCGTCTGGGCGCGCTGCGCGAGGCAGACTATGCGAAGGTGACCTACACGGAGGCGGTCGAGATCCTCGAGAAGAGTGGCGAGAGCTTCAAGTATCCCGTATATTGGGGCATCGATCTGCAGACCGAGCATGAAAGATACCTCACCGAGAAGGTATATAAGAAGCCCATCTTCCTCGTGGACTATCCGAAGGACATCAAGGCATTCTATATGCGTATGAACGATGACGGAAAGACCGTCGCGGCAATGGACCTTCTCGTTCCGGGCGTCGGCGAGATCATCGGCGGCTCTCAGCGTGAGGAGCGCCTCGACGTGCTGACCGCGCGTATGCAGGAGCTCGGCCTCAAGGAAGAGGATTACTGGTGGTATCTCAACCTCCGTAAATACGGCGGCACCAAGCACGCAGGCTTCGGTCTCGGCTTTGAGAGAATTATTATGTATCTGACGGGTGTCTCCAACATCCGTGATGTGCTTCCTTACCCCAGAACGGTAGGAAACGCAGAATATTAAGAAAAAAGCCGCAAAGAGCGGCACGAACGCGTATGAAAGAAAGGTATCGAATAAAACCGAAAACCCACCCTTTTCGTATGGGCGCTGTGCCTTGCCTCTTTGCGGCTTTTTCTACCCAAAAACAGCAAGAACCTTTAAAATAAGGAGGAAAAACGAGTATGGTGCTTACAGATAAGCAATTTTACAAGGCGGCGCTGAACCTCGGCATCGAGGAGCTTGCCAAGGCGAAGGAGGCCTTTTTCGCAGGCGATAGCGCAGGGGCTGCAAAAATATTTGCGACCTACGTAAGAGAAAATCTCGATTACGCGCATTTCTTTAAGCTTCCCGGCGCGGATATCGGAGATAAGGAAAAGGCAGTTCGCGCGGCTGACCGTGTGATGGAGGGCTATTTCTGGGCAGCGGGCTATACCTATCAGTATAAAGACCTTGCGGTGGACTGGGAGAAAAACCAGACCCCCAACAATTACGGCGAGTACGTATGGCAGCTCTCCCGCCACGGCGAGTTTGCAACGCTCGCGAAGGCCTACCTGCATACCGGCGATAAAAAGTACGCCGATGCCTTTAATAAGCTGATCGAGTCCTGGATCGACCAAGTGGAGTTTCCGATCGCGGATATTGCCAACCGCCACGGCTCGTACGATCATACGGGCTGGCGCACGCTCGAGTCGGGCATCCGTATGGGAATGCCCTGGCAGGTGCCGATCTTCACCTTTATGCGCGACGGCCTGATCCCCGACCGTCTGGTCGTTAAGATCTTCAAGTCGATCTGGGAGCACGCCTTCCATCTTCGCAATTACTGCTCGAGCCATAACTGGCTTCTTTCCGAGCTGATGGGCTTTGCGCACATCGCGATCCTTTACCCCTTCTACGATAAGGTCGGCGCGTGGAAGAAATTTATCTTTGACCGCCTGATCTCCGAGCTTTCGGTGCAGCTGTATCCCGAGGGCTTCCAGTACGAGCTCACCACAGGCTATCATCTTGTTTCTATTAAAGAATATCTCAACGTAGTGGATCTTTGCCGTGCCTTCGAGATCGAGGTGCCCGAGATCATGATGGAAAAGATCCGTCAGATGTACGAGGCGGAGTTCCGCCTGATGGGTCCCGATCTTCAGTGCCTCGGTCTGAACGATGCCTCCTATACGCCGATGCAGAGCTATGCGACCAGGGCCTTGAAGTATTTCCCGGGCGATCCCTTCTTCACCGCTGTGGCAACGAGCGGCGCAGAGGGCGCATGGCCGGAATACAATTCGGACGTTCTCCCCTACGTCGGTCACTGTATGATGCGTACGGGCTGGGATAAGGACGCGATCTTTGCGCACTTTGACTCCGCCTACTACGGCTGGGGGCACGCGCACGAGGATAAGCTTTCCTTCAACCTTCACGCCTACGGCAAGCGCCTGCTCTCCGACGGCGGAAACTATGATTACGACAGCTCGAAGATGCGTTCTATGACCGTTCTGACCCGCGCGCACAACACCGCCATGGTGGATATGCTGGATCAGCGCCGCGGCTATAATACCAACTTCCGCGCCATCGAGGAGAAGGCAGTGATCGAGAAGATCCCATCTGACCTTTCGTGGAACTTCGGTGAGACCTACGAGGTCGCCGAGGGACTTTACGATTGCGGCTACGGCACGAATCCCGCCGTATTCGTTGACCATCATAGAAAGGTGATCTTCTTTAAAAAAGGTCTCGGCATCGCAAAGCCCTTCTTCGTGCTTCTCGATTCCTTCGCGCCGAAGGATGAAAACGAGCATCTTTACGAGGTTCTCTTCCAGCTGGATATCCAACCCTATACCGCGACCGAGCATACGGTGACCGCCGATCACGGTGACGGCGTCGCCCTCACGCTCGTATCCTCCGCACCCGCCAATATCCTCGTCGGTCAGAACGAGCCGCGCTATATCGGCTGGCGTAAGAGAGAGGGGCATTCGGGAGAGGATATCGTGCATAATCCCGCACCCGCGGTTCTCTTCACGGAAAAGGGAAGAGAGACGTACGTTGCCACCGTCGCGTATCCCGCAAAGGACGAGACCTGCCCCGTTGCCAAGGTTGCCTGCGATAAGGATCGCTTCACGCTCACGATGACGGACGGAAGGGCATACACCTTTGAAAAGAACGATCCCGCATTCGCTACGGTCGGCACGGCGGAGCGCTTGGAAAAGGGAATGCCGCTTCGTTGATCCCGATAGGAGACTTATACTATGCTTTTAACGGATAAACAGTTTTATAAGGCCGCCCTCGACCGTAAGATCCCCGAAATGCAGGAGTGCTACGATCTCTTCCTCGCGGGCAAGGGCGAGGAGGCCAACGCGCATTTTGCGAAATACGTCAGAGAGCATCTAGACTACGAAAGATTCTTCACCCTGCAGCTCGTTGAGGATTTTTATTCCCACTATACGGATGAGAAGGTCATCGAGGTGGCGGACCTTGCCGCGGCGGGGCATATCAGCTCCTGCGGTGTCTCCTACGTCTGCGAGGATCTTAAAAAGCTCGATTGGAGCTATAATCCCACGGAAAATAATTACGGCGAGTGGGTCTGGCAGCTTTCGCGCCACGGCAATTTTACATACATTGCCAGAGCCTGGGAGCTGACGAAGGATCGGAAGTATCTCGATACCTATATCACCTTGATCTCCACCTGGCTCGAGCAGGAGGAGTTCCCGATCGCCGATGTAGACAATAGGCATTATTCGACTGCGTTCGTCGGCTGGCGTACCATCGAGTCGGGCGTGCGTATGCGTCTGCCCTGGCATTATCCGATTCACGTATTTATGCGCGAGGGTGTTCTTCCGGATCGCCTCGTCGTGGATATCTTCAAGTCGCTCTGGGAGCACGCCTTCCATCTTAAGAATTATTGCTCGAGCCATAACTGGCTCACCATCGAGCTTGGCGGCTTTATGCATATTGCGACCTTCTATCCCTTCTTCGAGTGCAGCGATAAGTGGCGCAAATTTATCTTTGACCGCCTGCACAAGGAGCTTTCGGTGCAGCTGCACGCGGACTATATGCAGTATGAGCTTACCACGGGCTATCATATGGTCGTCATGGGAGACTATAAGCGCGTGATGGCGATCGCCGAGCGCTACGGCCTTGAGGTATCGGAAACGATGAAGGCGAGCGTGCGCAAGATGTACGGCGCGATCACGAGGATCCTTCAGCCCGATCGCCATATTCCCGATCTCAACGACGGTACCGACAGAGATTTCCGCGGTGACCTTGCGGACGGCGAGTGGCTCTATCCGAACGATCCAGAGTTCCGCTTCTTCTTAACCGACGGAAAAGAGGGAAGCGCGCCTGCATACCTTTCCGCCGTCCTGCCCTACACCGGCTTCTGCGCGATGCGCACGGGCTGGGAAAAGGGAGCGATCTACGCCCTCTTTGACGGCGCGCATTTCGGCTGGGGGCATCAGCACGAGGATAAGCTTTCCTTCAATCTCTCGGCCTACGGTAAGAACCTTCTGATGGACGGCGGCAATTACGATTACGATAGCTCTATGATGCGCAGAATGCTTTGCTCCACCTACGGGCATAACACCGCACTTGTCGATACCCTCGGTCAGAACAACCGTAAAACGCATTCGCGTGCCGAGGAGGAGCGCATCGTGCGCGAGCATATCCCCTCCGATCTTGCGTGGTCCTTCACGGAGGATTACGAGGTCTGCGAGGCGGCGTACCGTCTCGGCTACGGTGATGCGCTGATCCCCGTGGATCACGAAAGAAAGGTCATCTTCTTCAAGAAGGGGCTTTCGGGCTCGCAGCCCTTCTTTGTCCTTCTTGATACCTTCCTCCCGAAGGACGGTAAAGAGCATCTTTATGAGGTGCATTTTCAGCTTGGCACGGAGCCTACCGCCGAGCAAGGAAATGCCATTACGGCCGATCACGGCGACGGCGTGACCCTCACCCTGCTTTCTTCGGGCAAAATGAGCGTGGAGTGTGCGCAGTATGAGCCTCGCTACACGGGCTGGAAGAAGAGATTCGCGCCCGGCTCCGAGCACGAGCACTATCCCGCCCCCGCCGTATTCTTCTCCGCGCGCGGCGCCGAGGCGTACGTCGCGACCGTGGCTTACCCTGCGAAGAATGGCACTTGTCCCATCACGGCGCTTGCCTGCGGTAAGGACGCCTTCTCGATCGTTATGGCAGACGGCAAGACCTATACCTTCGATAAAAACGATCCCACTTTCAGAACCTTCTCTACGGCAGAACGCCTGGAAAAGGGAATGGATATTGGACTTTAAAGTAAACAATCATTTGCATTAAAGAGGAAAACGCTATGATGTTGACAGATAAACAGTTTTACAAAGCCGCCCTGGATCTTTCGATCCCCGAAATGAAGGAAGCACGCGATCTGTTCTTCGCAGGGAATAAGACGGAGGCTGAGCGTGTCTTTGCCGCCTATGTCAGATCGCATATCGATTACGAAACCTATTTTTCTCTTCCCACGGTGCAAACTTCATTTGATCCGAGCTCGTGGCAGAAGATCATAGAAAGAGCGGACCGTATTGTGGACGGCTGGTTTGCCCCCGAGGGCTATGCCTATCAGTTCAAGGATCTTGAAATTGATTGGGAGACCAACCAAACACCGAACAAGTATTGCGAGTGGGTGTGGGTGCTCTCGCGCCACAGTGAGTTTATCTGGCTCACGCAGGCTTACCACGTAACCAAAGACGAAAAGTACGTTCATGCCTTCGAGAAGATCATCGAGTCCTGGATCGACAAGGTGGAGTTCCCGATCGCGGACGTAGATAACCGTCATTATTCGTATTCGCACACGGGCTGGCGCACCATCGAGTCGGGCATCCGTATGATCACCGCCTGGCCCTACGCGATCCATTCCTTTTTGCGTGACGGCTTTCTCACGGATGCTCTGATCGTCAAGATCTTCAAGTCCATCTGGGAGCACGCCTTCCATCTGAAGAACTATTGCTCCAGCCACAACTGGCTGATCATAGAATTGACGGGCTTTCTGAATATCGCCTGCTTCTATCCCTTCTTCGATAAGAGCGCCGCCTGGAAGCGCTTCGTTTTCGACCGCTTCGTCTCCGAGTGCGACGTGCAGTTCTGGCCCGAGGGCTTCCAGTATGAGCTGACGACGGGGTATCACTTCGGCGTGCTTCACGATTATCTTCTGTGCGTGGATCGCGCAAGAGCGTACGGCATCGAGATCCCCGATAAAATGATGGACTGCATCCACCGTATGCATCACGCGCCCATCCGCATCCTCCAGCCCGACCGCCATCTTCCCGATCTCAATGACGGATCGGATGAATCCATGCTCGGCTATCTTTCGCAGGGGCTCTCCTATTTCCCCGAGGACGAGATCTTCCGCTATTTCGTCACGGACGGAAAAGAGGGAAGAAAGCCGCCCTATCATTCGGCGGTCATGCCCTACGTCGGCTTCTGTGCGATGCGTACGGGCTGGGAAAAGGATGCGATCTTTGCGCTCTTTGACGGCGCGCATTACGGCTGGGGGCATCAGCACGAGGATAAGCTCTCCTTTAACTTCTCGGCCTACGGAAAAAATCTCCTTCTCGACGGCGGCAAGTATTTCTACGATACCTCGGATATAAGAAAAATGCTTTGCTCCACGCGTGGGCATAACACCGCTATGGTGGATACCCTCGGTCAGCACCGCAGAAAAACCTTCTCTACCGCAGAAGAGGAAAGAAAGGTCAGAGAGAAGATCCCCTCCAACCTCTCCTGGAGCTTCGGTGAGACCTATGAGGTCGCCGAAAGCGCGTATACGAACGGCTACGGCGAGGCGCTGATACAGGTTGATCACGCGCGAAAGATCATCTTTTTCAAAAAGGGTCTCGGCAGAGCAAAGCCCTTTTTCGTGATCCTCGACACCTTCACGCCGAAGGACGGAGGGGAGCATCTGTACGAGGTGCATTTCCGCCTCGGCACGGAGCCGACCGTAGAAACGGAAAACAGCATTACGGCCGACCACGGTGACGGCGTGACTCTCACGCTTCTGTCGGACGGAAAAAAAGAAGTCCACATCGCGGAAAAAGAGCCTCGCTTTATGGGCTGGCAAAAGGTGAAAGAGGCAGGCACGGATCATGAGCATCTGCCCGCACCCGCCGTTTGCTTTGTAAAGCGCGGCGGCACGGAATACGTCATCACCGTCGCCTATCCCGCAAAGGACGAAAAATGCCCGATCACACGTGTCTCTTGCGACGAAAAAACCTTTTCCGTCACGCTGGATGGCACAGAAAAATACACCTTCGATCGCGCCGACGAGGCCTTCAGAACCTTTGGCACGGAGGAGCGGATCGCAAAGGGTATGGATATCTGTATGGATGTAAAATAAAAAGAATATGCAAACAAAAATTTACATATAAACAAAAAACGGAGGAATTAGCACTATGATGTTAACCGACAAGCAATTTTACAAGGCCTGTCTGAACCTCTCCATCCCCGAGATGGCAGAGGCAAAGAAGCTCTATTTTGAGGGCGATGCGGCAGGCGCCGCCAAGGTGTTCGCAGAGTACGTGCGCCGCACCACCGATTACGATACGTATTTCGGGCTTCCGGGCGTTGGCAGAGGCGTTTCCGAGGAGGCTGCTCCCAAGGTGATCGAGGCGGCGGACCGTATTCTTGACGGTTGGTTTGCGCCCACGGGCTATGCCTATCAGTTCAAGAACCTGGAGATGGACTGGGTGACCAACCGCACGCCGAACAACTACGGCGAGTGGGTATGGCAGCTGAACCGCCATCCCGAGTTTGCAACGCTCGCGAAGGCGTATGTCGCAACCAAGGACGAAAAATACGTGCGCGGCTTTGAGAAGCTGATCGAATCCTGGATTGATCAGGAGGAGTTCCCGATCGCCGACGTGGCAAACGGCCACGGCTCGTACGATCACGCAGGCTGGAGAACCATCGAGTCGGGCATCCGTATGATGTCCCCCTGGATGTATCCGATCCACGTATTCCTCGAGGCAGGCTTCCTTTCCGATGCGCTGATCGTCAAGATCTTCAAGTCGATCTGGGAGCACGCCTTCCATCTGAAGAACTATTGCTCCAGCCATAACTGGCTCATCATCGAGCTTTCGGGCTTTATGAATATCGCCTGCTGCTTCCCCTTCTACGAGAAGGCAGAGGCATGGAAGAAGTTCATCTTCAACCGCCTGATCTCCGAGCTCGACGTGCAGATCTATCCCGAGGGTATGCAGTACGAGCTTGCCACGTGCTACCATTTCGGCGTGCTGGGCGACTATCTTGCCTGTGTAGACAGAGCGAGAGCCTTCGGCATCGAGGTGCCCGATAAGATGATGGAGCGCCTTCACTCTATGATCCACGCGGTCATCCGCATCGCCGTGCCCGATCGCCGTATGCCCGATCTGAATGACGGCTCGAACGGTCTTATTTCGAGTCAGGCCGCCAAGGGCCTGCGCTTCTTCCCGGATGACGAGGTGTTCAAGTGGTTCGTAACGGATGGCGCGGAGGGCAAGGAGCCCCCCTATCTTTCCGCCGTTCTTCCTTATGTCGGTCACTGCGCCATGCGTACGAGCTGGGAGAAGGATGCCATCTACGGCTTCTTTGACGGTGCATATTACGGATGGGGTCACGCGCACGAGGATAAGCTTTCCTTCAATATGTCCGCATACGGAAAGAACCTTCTTACCGACGGCGGTCAGTACGAGTACGATAGCTCGAAGATGCGCAGCATGATCGTCTCCACCCTCGCGCACAATACCGGACACGTGGATCGCCGCAACCAGAACCGCGGCCGCAACACGAACTTCCGCGCCCTCGAGGAGAAGGCGGTGAAGGAGAAGATCCCCTCCAACCTCTTCTGGAGCTTCGGCGAGGATATTGAGGTTGCCGAGTCCACCTACGATAGCGGCTACGGCGTAGCGCCCGATGCGATCTGGGTCGATCATCACAGAAAGGTCATCTTCTTCAAGAAGGGGCTCGGCATCGCGAAGCCCTTCTTCGTCCTGCTCGATACCTTCACCCCGAAGGATGATAAGGAGCACTTCTACGAGGTGCATTTCCAGCTTGGCACCGAGCCCACCACCGAGACCGAGAAGAGCATCACCGCCGATCACGGTGACGGCGTGAGCCTCACGCTGATCAGCGATGCGCCGATGGAGGTGCATACCGCCGAGTACGAGCCTCGTTATATGGGCTGGAGAAAGCTTCGTCAGTCCGGTGTCGATCACGAGCATTATCACGCGCCCGCGCCCTGCTTTGTAAAGACGGGCAAGATCGCGTATTTTGCCACCGCCGCCTATCCCGCCAAGGACGAGGCCTGCCCCATCGCCTCCATGGCCTGCGATAAGGACACCTTCTCGATCACCCTCACCGACGGCAGCGTTCATACCTTTAGAAAGGATGACGCCGCATTTGCCACGATGGGAACGGTGGAGCGCCTCGAAAAGGGCCTTGATATCGGGCTGTAATCTTTTGGTATAAAGCGCCGATCGCTCCCGCTCGCAGTAGATTTCTACAGCTTCGGGCCGCGCCCGACGCTTTCTATGGAGAATTTTTCGCCCGAGGGCTGTAATCTTTTCGCATAAAGTACCGATCGCCCCTGCCCGCAGTAGATTTCTACAGCTTCGGGTCGCGCTCGACGCTTTCTATGGAGAATTTTTCGCCCGAGGGCTGTGATCTTTTGGTATAAAGTACCGATCGCCCCCGCTCGCAGTAGGGGTCTACAGCTTCGGGCCGCGCTCGACGCTTTCTATGGAGAATTTTTCGCCCGAGGGCTGTAATCTTTTGGTATAAAGTACCGATCGCCCCCGCTCGCAGTAGGGGTCTACAGCTTCGGGTCGCGCTCGACGCTTTCTATGGAGAATTTTTCGCCCGAGGGCTGTGATCTTTTGGTATAAAGTACCGATCGCTCTCGCTCTTAGTAGGGGTCTATAGCTTCGGGTCGCGCTCGACGCTTTCTGTGGAGGATTTTTCGCACGAGGGCTATAATCTTTTTGCATATCTTTTCGCATAAAGTACCAAATAAAAAAACGCAGTTGTGAAAAAATCGCAACTGCGTTTTTATTTATGCTTGGTTGGCGGCGGTGACCGTCGCGGTGCGTGCGCCCACCTCACATCCAAGGATCAGTCCCGCGCCGTAGGCCATCTGCAGAGAGCCGATGTTCGGATAATCCTCGGGGCGAAAATCGGGATCGTAGATCGGAAGCGGCGGCCGCAGCTTCAGGTGGAAGGGATCGTTGGCGATCCGATAGTCCTTCAGGCAGTAATAGATCCCGGCGATCTCCTCCATCGCCTCGCGTACGGGCGCACATTCGTGCAGGATCACGTTTTGATAGCGGTAGAAATTTTTATATTCCCAGAATTCTTTCCGCGTTGCCGCGCACGAGCTTGTAATAATTTTCCTCGCTGATCTCGCCGCTCTGCCGCATCGAGGTCAGAAATTCGTCGAAGGCGAAGGGGAAGGTCTGTCCGTGCAGGCAGATATCGCAGCCGTACATCACCCGGTCGGAAAACTCCTCAATAAAGCTTGCCGCGTGCTCGCGGTCACGCATCAGGGCGTTTGCGCCGCTACCGGCCGAAAGATCGCAGTAGAGGTTTTCGTATTCGCGAAGCAAATGGGGCAGGCGGCCGTTCTTCACCTTACCCTTGACGTAGGTGTTGCGCAGCGCGTCGCTGTTCTCGCCGATCTCGCTCCAGAAGGGCTGCGAGTGGCCGAAGATCTTGAGGTGCGGATACTTCTTCAGCATCCTTTCCAGCCGTGGCAGTCCGAGATCGTCCGCAATGCCGTAGTAGCCGCCGCAGGCGGGCGCGATATGCACCGTCACGGGCAGGTCGAGATCTGCCGCGCAGGAGAAGAGATTTTCCATAAAAGGATCGTCGGCATAGAGGTTGCAGGTCATCTCGCCGACGCCCTTGGCGCCGAGCGATTTGTAATGCTCGAGAAGATAGCCGAGTCTTGCATCCGTCGTGTTCGAGAGCATTCTGGGATCCACGCCGCAGAACCAGAGAAGCCTGTCGGGATCGCGGTCGACGAGGTATTTCAGCATCTCGGGGGTGATCACGGCGGTTGCACCCTCGGGCGAAACACCGGGCAGAAGCACGCATTTTTCTACGTTGAGCGTATGATAGTATTCCGTAAAAAGCTCGTCGGGCGAGGGCTTTTTCGTGTCCGTGCCGAGGTATTTCGGCGCATATTCGGGCCAGGGGCTCGCGTGCGCGTGTATATCGATCTTCTTGATATCCTTCATACAGGTCACCTTTCGTTGATTTTTAAGTCGGTCACGGTCAGCACTCCCTCCGAAACCGAGAAGGAGAGAGAATACCGTGCGTAATCCATATGATAGACGCGCCTTGCGTCATCCTGATAAGAGGGGCGCGGGTCCTCGCTGAGGATCTCATAGATCACAAAGAGGTCCTCGGGCGCGATCCTTTCCTTGATCGCATCGGGGATCTCAACCCTCAGTGCATAATCCGCTACCGCCTCGGCAAAGCCGCCCGTTGCTTCGGGATGGCAGTCCGCAAGCGGGAGATAGGGCTTGATGTCGAGGATCGGTGTGCCGTCCAGCAGATCGGCGCCGCGAACGTGGAGCACGGGCCCGTCCTCGGTCATCTCCACACGCTCGAGCCGCACGCAGGAGAGTCCGATCGCGTTGGGACGGAAGGGCGAGCGCGTGGCAAAAACGCCCATTTTGCGGTTGCCGCCGAGTCGCGGCGGTCTCACGGTCGGAGAGAACGCCTCGCGTACGCTCTCCGAGAAGGAGAAGATCAGCCAAAGGTGTGAAAAGCCCTCGATGCCGCGCAGGGCGTCGGGATTTCTGTAAGGCTTCTCGAAGCGGATCTCGCCGGGCACGCTCGCAAGCCCGCTCTGGCGCGGAATGCCGAATTTTTCGTGAAAGGGCGTGCGTATTCTCGCAATGATCTTCACGGCTTCCTCCTTAGAATTTGATACCATCATTGTAGCACAAAAAAACGCCGAATACAAGGGAATGGGGGATTTTTGCAAAAAAGTATTGAGAAAATATCATAAATGTGTTAGAATAAAGAAAACGAATTTGAAAGGTGCATAAAAATGAAGCTGATCTCCTGGAACGTCAACGGCTTTCGTGCCGTTCTCGGCAAGGGCTTTGCCGATTATTTTGCCGCCGCCGATGCGGACGTTTTCTGCTTGCAGGAAACGAAGATGCAAGAGGGGCAGGCGGATTTTGCCCCCGAGGGCTATCACGCCTATTGGTTCTCCGCCGAGAAGAAGGGCTATAGCGGCACGGCGGTCTTTTCTAAAAGGGAGCCGCTCTCGGTCGCCTACGGGCTGGACGGTGAGTTTAGCGACGAGGGCAGAGTGATCACGCTCGAATACGAGGATATGTATCTTGTGAACGCCTACGTGCCGAACGCGCAGGACGGGCTGAAGCGTCTGGATTACCGTCTCGCCTTTGAAAAGAAGATGGCGGACTATCTTTCGGCGCTCGATGCAAAAAAGCCCGTGCTTTATTGCGGCGATCTGAACGTCGCGCACGAGGAGATCGACCTGAAAAATCCAAAGACCAATCACGAGAACCCCGGCTTCTCGGATGCCGAGCGTGCCGCGATGACGGCGCTGCTCGAAAGGGGCTTTCTCGATTCCTTCCGCACCCTCCATCCCGAGGCGGTCAAATACTCCTGGTGGTCCTACCGCTTTTCGGCAAGAGAGAAGAACGTCGGCTGGCGTATTGACTATTTTTTGGCTTCGGAGCGGCTTCTCCCACGCATAAGATCTGCCGAGATCCATAACGAGATCTTTGGCAGCGATCATTGTCCCGTCTCGATCGAGATCGAATAAAAAACGCGCATTTTGCAAATTACGGTTTGCAAAATGCGCGTTTTTTAAATATTTTCTTTGATGATCTCGTTCACTTTTGCGCGGATCTTCAAAAGAATATCCGCATCGTATGCGCAGCGCTTGAAGGTGATCTCGCTGCCGAAGATCTCCTCGATCGCCTGTACCACCGTCTCGCGAGAGGTGAGGCGCTCGGCAAGAAGCATCGCGCGCATATCCGCGATCGCCTCCTCAAAAACGAGCAGGCGCAGCGAGGGGTAGGGCTTGCCGTCCTGTCCGGGGTAGACCGAGTAGGTGTCGCCCGCGGGCACCCAGTTGCCGCCGCTTGCGTCGAGATAGGGGTTGATCGGCGCCATGGAGTATTGGTTGTTATAGAAGTTGTAGCCCCACTGCAAAAATCCCACGATGCTGTATTTATACATCTGCATACCGATCGAGCGGTTGGTAGTGGAGCGTTGTGCGATAAAGCGGTTGGAAACGTGCTCGTGCTGGCCGCAGCAGTAGTAGACCCAGAGGTTCGGCACCTTCGCCTTGATAAAGGGGTCGATATGGTCGCTTGCGGGGATCGGAAGGTCGCAGACCTTCTTTTTGTAGAAGTCGAAGGAGGAGAGCGCGTCCATGATCGGGTATCCCTTCAGAATGCGCTTCACCTGCGCCTTTGCCTTCTTGTAGCTTTCCAGCTGCTCCTCGGTCGGCTCGTCGGAAATGTGGAAGAAGCAGCGGCGGTCGTCTCCGCGCTTTTTCATATGCGCAAGGAAGGAGCGCAGGAAGGTGCGCAGGAATGCGCCGTACTCCTCGCCTGCGGCATCGGTCTCCCAGCCGAAGAGCTGCTTATATTCGCCGTCCACGGTCGCCATGATCTTCGGCGCGTGATACGCGCCCCATTGCGTGAAGAGGTGCGAGATCTCGAGGTATTCGATCCCCACGCGGTCGCACATGTCGATCCAGCGGTCGAGCTTCTTAAAGGAGAAGTGATAACGGCCGTTCGTTCT
This sequence comes from Clostridia bacterium, assembly GCA_017938425.1. Classification (GTDB taxonomy): domain Bacteria; phylum Bacillota; class Clostridia; order Oscillospirales; family CAG-272; genus UBA1740. Next base: position 13,397 of record JAGBBQ010000112.1, read on the forward strand.
TTTCACGTCCACGAGCTGGGTGGTCAGCCTCTCGCCGCCGATCTCGGTGTCAAGCGGCGGGGTGAAGATCGGGGTCAGAAGCAGATTGATGCCGTGCTCGCTCGCCATCCTCGCAAAGCGCTCGATGATCTCCCAGTGCCTCTCGGAGAAGACCTTCGTACCGTAGGTGTGCGCAAGGCAGTCGGTGTAGAACCATTGCGTGACCTTGAGCGTCTGCTTCGGCAGCACCGCATCGATCACCTCGACGGTGAAGGGCTCGACCGCCTCGGCCTCGCCGCTCTTGTAATTTCTGAGGATCAGCTTGTTTGCAAGCACGCCCGTGGGAGCATCCGCGGGAAGGGAAAATTCCATCCAGAGGCTCTCAAGAATATCGTGCGTCACGTTCAGCTTGCCGCCGTCCATCGGCTCAAGCAGATCGGGATAGAGCCCGGGCGCGGTGCGAAGGAAGGCCTCCTCGGGTCCGCTGCTCTTAAATCTCGGCTTCGCCACGGGCACGGAGCGCACGCGGTGGAAGGTCACGTAGGGCGCGAGCGGCCCCTCGATCTCGGGAACGATGAAGATGAGGCTTTGGTTGCCCTCATCATACGGGCGGTAGTAAAGGCACTGCAGGGAGAAGCGCTCGCCGCGCAGCACCGAAAGCGAGGAAAAGGTCGGAAAATCCTCAATGCGCTGATCGAGAAACGCCTTTTCGAGAGAGGATGTGATCTTGGTTTGGATCTGCATAATAAACTCCATTCTGTCGCCAAGGGGGGCGACCGCACAAAAGCAAAGGTGTGAGGCGGGATCGCTTGGTGCAAGCAAACGTTATTTCACGCAACTGTGGCTTTTGTAAAGCTTTTTGATCAGGATGATAAGCGCGAGCGCGATCGCTGCCGCAACCGCCGCCGCAAGAAAAATATTCTCGTTCGGAAGGAAGGAGGTCGTGCCGTCGTTGTTCTGCACGAGCTCTGCGTTCTTCAGCACCGCCGCGCCGATCGCGGGGCCGATCACGCCGGGGATCAGCACCTGGCCGACGATGCGCAGGCCCTGGAAGCGCCCCGCCATTCCCACGGGGGTCTTGTCGCGGATCGCCGCGCCGAATACCGCCATCCCCGCAAGGTAGCCGCACATCATCAGCAGCGAGCCGATAAAGACGAGCGCCGTCGCCTTGAAGAGGAAGAGCACCGCATAGCCCGAGAGCAGGAGCGCAAGTGAAATGTACGAGGCGGTAAAAAAGCCGATCCTATCGTAAATACGGCCGTAGAAGAAGGTAAAGACCGAGGCGAGCAGGATCGCGGGCGCCATGATCAGCACGTAGTTTGCCATCTTCAGTGATTCGGAGTAGTAAAGGATCAGATAGGGCATAAAGATCTGGATCGAAATGTTGAAAACGGCAAAGCAGAGAAGCACGGCGTAAAGCGTGCCGTTCTTCTTCATCACCGAGGGGCGGAAGCCGTAGGCGATCTCGGCAAGATAGCTTTCCTTCTCGCCGCTTGTCTTTTTCGTCTCCTCCATCGTGAAGATACCGATCACCGCCGTGATCAGCACCGCCGCGCCGATGATCGTAAAGATCACACGCCAGCTGCCCTCCTTTGAAAGATCAAAGGACATAAAGCCGCCGAAGACCACGAGGATCGCCACGAGCGGCATCATTGCGTTGATGCCCTCCACGCGGCCTCTGCCGCCCTCCTCGGTCGCATCGGTCAGCCACGCGTTAAAGGCGGCGTCATTGGCAGAGGAGCCGAAGAAGGTCATCAGGCAGTCAAGCAGGATCACGAGCGTCACGCCGAGCGCCGAGACCGCCGCGCCGCCAAGCGCAGGGAAGAGCGCCCCGAGCGTCGAGGGGGTGATGAGCGCAAAGCCGAGGATGGAAACGCCCCAAAGCAGGTAGCCGCCCACGATGATCGCCTTCCGCCTTCCGATACGGTCGGAAAGCGCGCCGATCAGAATGGTGGTCACCGTCGCGCAGACCGCGCTCGCCGCCACCATCAGCGAGATATCGCTCGCCGAAGCGCGAAAGACCTGGTAGATAAATACGTTCAGATACATATTCTCCACCACCCAGGCAACCTGGCCGATCAGGCCGAAAAGCACCAGAGCGGTGTAAAATTTACTTTTACTCTTCATGGAGAATTCTCCTTTTAGGTATGCATGGCTCTATTTTACACGATTAAAAATCGTTCGTCAATAGATTTTTTAAAATCGATATGAATAAGGAAGAGTTTTGTGCTTTGGAAAAAAAACGGATATCCGTTTGGATATCCGAATTTGAACCTTACTCCCTCCGCGTCCCAATCACGCCAAAGGCGTGTATATCATCAATGCGAAAGCCTTGTATATCATCATTGCGAAAGAAGATACAGCCTACGGCTGATGAGATACTCGCCTTGTCGAGATATACTCGGCAAGGCGGATGATATCCACGACTGCATCGTGATGATATACCATTTCTTTCGCAATGGATAAAAAAATTCGACAAGTTGAAACTTGTCGAATTTTTTGAAAGGGCGATAAAAAGAGATTTTATCTTTTTAACCGATGGATTTGAACTCGCGTGCATATTCAGCAGTCCGCGCCGTCCTTGTAAACCGACACGGAGAGCAGACACGCACCCGCCGCTTTTAACGTGTTACTATCCACTTGCACACTACCCGTAAACCACGCATAAGTGGTCGAGCAAAGGCAGATGATGCAAACCCAAATACCGAGGATAGAGGTTATTGCAAGTCGGGCAAACGCTTTGTCCGACAGTATTTTATTCTGCCCGACTATAGCGTTTGCTCCTCCGTAATTTGTTGATTGTCGCCCAAGCCAGCGAGGGCTTGGGTGGACTTATTGTTTATGGCAGGGTTACTGTTTCACCATTAACAGTAATTACAGCGGTAGGATAATTTGAGTTGTTAGCAAAATTTTTGAATGTAAAATGGTCCAAAATATTATCCGCAGTAATATCAACACCATTGTATTTGCAATTATCGAACACGATAGAAATTGTGCTACCGGCATTTAGATTCGCTCTGCTTTCAAATGCAACATCACAGGTAAAGTTACATCCCGTAAAGGTATTGGTTTTACCGCCAAGACCAAATGTAAGAGCAGCAGTGTTAACTTCAATGCCGTTCGGATCTGTTACGTTACCAAATGTTACATTTGTGAGAGTTGCACTATTAACGCGGGTAATGTTATTAGACGAAGCATTAACCGTAGAGTTTTCAATAACAAAATCACCGGCATAGAGTGAACGAGTAGGTCCTACTTCAAAACCGTACCCAGCAACATCGATCGTGGTGTTCTTTACTTCAAGTGTTCCGTTCAAAGCTTGGAAACGCAAACCGTTGTTGTTACCCCAATATCTAAAATAATACCCTGGAAAATTCGGATGTTCTAAAACATAATTTTCAATTATGCAAGTATCCACAACCGTCACAGAATCCACAGTGTCGGAAGCATTCGTGAAGTATAGTGTAGCATTCTCGGTACCTACAATTCTGGAATTCTTAACAACCGAGTTAGAACCGGCTATTTCCAGACCGTAGTTCGTAGTAGCAGCAGGCAGACCATCAACTTCTCTAACAGCCACGTAATCAACATTATCAATCACAGTGCCGTTACCGGTAATAGTCATACCATAACTTCCGGCTGCGCTAATGCTCATATCCTTGATTGTGAGAGAATCTGCATTGATCTTAGCCCAATCGGAATTCATCACAGTTTCATCTTTTCCTTCACCTACAAGAACAACATTGGAAGCTCCATCCAAAGCATCTGCAATATTATTCCACGAAACCATATTATTCTCGGTGGAGGTGATTGCTACGGTTCCACCAGATGTCAGCGTCTCAATGGCACTGTTAAGCAATTTTTCAGCTTCACTCAGTTTCGTGTAAACGAATGTAAAGTTAGAAGGCTCATGTGTACTAAAATCCGCAAACCCACTCGCTCCAAACGAAACGACACCGGTATCAGCATCATAAGCATAGTAAGTTCTATACGGTGTGGTCATTGTCATATCAGTACCATTAACCAAAGAGGTCAGATCTTTTCTGCCAGCACCAACAGGGAACTCTACCATGATATGTTTACTATTGTATAATGTTCTATCGGCATCAGCGTTAAAATACGGATTTTTGTAGTCGGAAATACCATCCACATAAATCACATAACCATTGGCAACCTTATTAGCATCAAGGGTTCCTCTTACGTAAGGATCAGCATTTTTTACGGTGAGCTTCAAGGAAGAAATATCTGCAGAAGAGAGCTGTGCGCCAGCAGGAACGGTAACTTTGATCGTTCCGTAAGGCATATCGGCAGTCAGAACAACTTCTTCGCCCAATGTACCGTTGTTGTTGACGATAGAAACGCTCTCGTTAACAGAGAGGAACTCTGCGTTTGCGTCGTACTGGTCGTCAAAGCTGTCGCTCTCGGCGGTGAGCTGAGTTGCGAGGAGCTGGATAACGAAGTCAGAGCCGATTTCCTTGTTCTGATATTCGTTGCCTGCGTTCTCACGCATCTTGAGAGCAAGAGTGATGGTATCAACTTCCTCTGCCTGAAGATCGCCGCTTGCGTTGCCCGGCATACCTGCAAGAACCTCGGTAAGAGTTCCTACGGGCTCAATATTGCCAAGTGCAGTACGATCTGCAACCTGAACGGCGGGATCTACGAAATAAACGTCGATCACATCTGCAAGATCGGAAACATCGCCGTTTGCATAGATATGAAGCTGATACTTGAGAGCAAGTGTGCCAACGTTGCTGATCTTAATGTGGCGGACCTCAACGTAACCGGGCTCCCATTTGTCGTTGTTGAAGATTGCGCCGGAAGAAGCATCGGTCCAAGCAGTATCATTTGCGTTAGGATCCAATTTACCCTCAGCCCAGTGCATCTCAACGTCGAGAGTACCGGACTTGATGATGTTGTTCGCCGAGGTTACCGAGTCGGTAAACCAAGCGAACGTCGTCCCGAGAAGCATCGTAAAGCATACAAGGAGTGCAACAACACTGCTTAACAATGCTCTTTTTGTGGTTTTCAAATTCGTCATTTTGTCTTTTACCTCCTATTAGTTTTTATTCTGACGAATATATCTAAACGCAAAAGCGTTAAGACCAAAGCAACATAACGCTTGTTATGTTGTAAGGTTTTCTTTTCTGTTTATGTTTCGGAAGTCAAAAACAAAAATGAGCATAGCGAAAGAAGCCTTTTTACCTTTCATTTTTAAAAAAGTGAGCGAAAAGGCTTTATTGCTATGCGCAAAAATTAATTTTTTTGAAAATATTTATGGGATATGTAGCAAAACCTCTTGCAAAATCTAAAATATTGTGCTATAATCTATGCACCAAATGTTTGTCAATTACGACAATCGGCAATATTTGAATACATAACAAGCGTTATGTGATAAGATCGGCGGAAGTCGGTCTTTTTTTCTTTATATAATCAAGCGCATATTTTCCATTTTGCGCTTGTGCTCGGTGGCGGTGGTGACGATATAGATTCTTGTTGTGTTGATACTCGTATGACCTAAAATGTCAGCGAGCTTGGCAATATCCTTTTC
>JAGBBQ010000113.1 GCA_017938425.1 Clostridia bacterium
CCCGCCGCGCTACGCGCAGTCTGCAAGCGACGCTACGCTTACGCGACAAGAACGCATTGCGTTCTTGCTTCGCCGACACAGTCGGCTCGTTCCGCCACATCCGCATATTAAATTTATAAAAACGCATTTCTGCGAATTTACCTTGGAGAAATATCTCGCCGCGCTACGCGCAGTCTGCAAGCGACGCTACGCTTACGCGACAAGAACGCATTGCGTTCTTGCTTCGCCGACACAGTCGGCTCGTTCCGCCACATCCGCATAGGAACGCTTAAAATCAAGCGCTTATATATAATACCACAGTTTTTTTGATTTGTCAAGACATTTTACGATAGATTTTTGTTTTTTTGCAGAAGTCTTTCGGCACGCCGACGCAATCGTGGAAAAACAGAGGCAAAAACGGATGTGAAGGGAGCTTTCGGCAGAGAAATCTCTATTCAATAAATATAATAAAGTATAACGCCTCGTGTGCTTGACAAACGAAGAAGCGGTGTGATATAATCAAAAACGTAAGAAAACACCCGAAAAGGGAAACGGAGGAAAGAAAAAATGAACGTGTTGATCATGGCGGATCTGGAGGGCATCAGCGGTATCTATACAAGGGATCAGGTGATCCCCTCGCTCTCTCGCTTTCACGAGGGAAGAAAGTATCTGACGAAGGATATCAACGTTTGCGCTGCGGCGCTCAAGGCGGCGGGAGTCGATAAGGTGTACGTCCGTGACTGCCACGGCGGCAGCTACGCGCTGCTTTGGGATGAGGTCGGCGAAGACGTGGATCTCGTGATCAGCGGTGCCCTGAAGGACGTGCGCTTTCCCTTTGTCGAGGAGTATGACGCCGTGATCCTCTTCGGCTACCACGGTATGGCAGGCACCGACGAGGCGCTCCTCGAGCACACCTTCAGCAGTGTTTCCGTTCAGAATTATCACCTCAACGGCGAGAAGGTCGGCGAGATCGCGATCGACGCCGCCATCCTCGGCGAGCATAACACCCCCGTTATTATGGTCAGCGGCGATACCAAGGCTTGCCTCGAGGCGAAGCACTTCCTTCCCTGGGTCTGTACCGCAGAGGTCAAAAGAAGCCTGCACTGTATGGGTGCGGGGCTCTTGCCGCCCCACAAGGCGAAGGAATGCATCTTTGCCGCCGTCAAGGAGGCCGTGGATAACTTCAAGGCAGGGAAGTGCGAGCTTTATAAGGTCGCGCCGCCTATCTCTCTTCGCGTAGAGCTCACCGAGCGCAACCAGCTTCCCACCATCAGCAAATGCCCCTATATGAAGATCATTGACGGCCGTACGTTCGAGGTGGAAGCCGATAGCGTGGAGCAGGCGATTTTCAGAGTTTAGTAAATAATTCTTTTCATTTTGCGTAAATTTTGGGAGAAACGCCAACCAATTTCTTAAAAACCGTACTGAAATGAGCCGGGGAGGAGAAACCGATCTTCTCCCCGATCTCCGCTACGGAAAGGTCGCCGCTCTCCAACATCTGCTTCGCGTTTTCGATGCGGATGCGCGTTCGGTATTCGAAGGGCGTTTGCCCCGTTACCCGCTTGAAGGTGCGAAGGAAATGATACTTGCTCATCATACACATCGCGGCATAATCCGCAAGGGAAAGGTCCTCGGAAAAGCTTCTTCCCATATATTGGATCGCGCGTGCGATATGTCCGTGGTCCTTGTCAACGCGCGCCTCTGTGCGCGCGTTTTCTCTTTGTATCAGGGCAAAAAGCGAGAAGAGAAGAGAGAGGCAGAGGATCTCGTACTGCGGCTTTTTTTCAAAGGTCTCGTCAATGATCTGCTCAAAAAGCTGCGGCGCTGAAGAGATCTGCGTTTCGTGAATTTTTGCGCTTTCGAGCGTGATGCCCTCGGGCAACTCGTCGGCAGAAAAATGCACGTAATAAAATTCCGCCGCTCCCGAGCGTGTGGCGTGGTGCTGCTTTTCGTGCGGCTTGAAGAAAACGAAGCTCCCCGCCCCTGCCACGCGGGGCTTGTCTAAATAAAAGGTCTCCTCGCCCTTCGCGATGTAAAAGAGCAGGAAATCCTCCCGCCCCTGCGGGCGCAGGATCTCGCGGCCCTCCTTCGCGAAGATGTGGCCGCAGCTGACGAGGCGTACGCCCGCCAGAGCATTCCCTCCCTGCGCATAACTGTTGAATATCATATCCCCTCCGCAATATTTTGAAAGTTTTTGGCAATTTTCGGCATTTACTTTCCTTTATTTTAGCACTAAAATATAAGTGTGTCAAGAAAAAAAGTGTTTTTAAAGGATGAAGGATATGTTTACAAAGGATAGCGCCTTCCGCATCGGAAGCGGAAGATACCTGCAGGCGCGCGGTGCGCTGCGCGATACGGCAAGGGAGGTGCTTTTGCTTGGAAAAAAGCCCTTCGTACTCTCGGGCAGGACTGCCTTTTCTGTCGCGGGAGAGGGCATCCGCGATAGCCTTTCTGCGGCGGATATACCGTTTTGCACGGAGATCTACGGCGGTGCCTGCTGCATCGAGGCCGCGCAGGAGCTTGCGCAGAAGGCAAAAGCCGAGGGCTGCGACGTGATCGTCGGTGTCGGCGGCGGTGTAATGATGGATCTTGCGAAGCTCGTCGCGCGTTATGCGGACTGCCCGATCCTGAATATACCGACCTCCACCGCCACCTGTGCCGCCTATACGCCGCTCAGCGTGTGCTATACGAAGGACTTTCGCACCGTCGGTACCGCGCACCATAAAAAAGAGGTCGATTGCGTGATCGCCGATCCCGATATTCTCATCCGCCAGCCGCCGCGGCTTTTTCTTGCGGGTGTTTTCGATGCGATGGCGAAGCACGCGGAGATCCGCCATTGGTATAAAAAGGGCAACGAGGGCTTCGCCTTGGGGCTTGACTGCGCTTGCCTTCTTGCGGAGCATTCCTTCCGCGCGCTTTCGGAAACGACCGCCGCCTGCCTTGCCGCCATCGAACGCGGAGAGGTGACCGAGGCGTTCGAGCGCGCGGTGTTCGCCCTGATCGCCGTCACGGGCGTGATCAGCGGTATCGCGCGCGGCTCGGCGCAGACCGCTCTGGCACATAAGCTTTACGAGACCGCCCGCGCCCTCTATCCCGAACAAACGCGCGGTGCCTTGCACGGCGAGCTCGTCGGCATCGGTATGCTTTGGCAAAACTCCTATAACGGCGAGAGCGAAAAAAACGAGGCGCTGCTTTCCTTTATGCACGCCTACGGTCTGCCCGACAACCCGCGCGCGGCAGGCATTCCGAGCGGAGAGGAAAGCCTTGCCGCCTTTAGCGAAAGGATCATCAACCACCCGAAAATGAAGGATGCGGATAAGCCGCGCCTTCACACCACACTTGAAAAGCTTTGGAGGATATAAAAGATGAAGAAGAATTTCTGGGAGGGGCACGTCACCCCCGGCCGTATTTTCGGCAACGTATATTTCGTCGGTACCCGACCTGCGTCCACGCACGTGATCGATACCGAGGAGGGGCTTATCGTCATTGACCCCGGCTATCCCGAGGCGCTTGGCGAGGTGCTGGCAAATATGCGTGCCGTCGGGCTCGATCCGATGAAAACGCGCGTCATTCTTTGCTCCCACGGCCATTACGACCACGCGGGCGCAGTGCTTGCCCTCCGCGAGATGACGGGGGCAAAGGTCTATCTCGGCAGAGGCGATCTCGATATGGTTGAAAAGGGGGTCAATACCTGGGTGGAGGAGCTCGGCACCGAGTATCACGAGCATTTTACTCCCGACGTGCTTCTGGATGACGGAGATCACGTTACCCTCGGTAAGACCGATATCCTCTGCCTTTCCACCCCCGGGCACACCGCGGGCACGCTGTCCTTCTTCTTTGACGTGACGGACGGCGAGAGGACCGTTCGCGCAGGAATGCACGGCGGCGTCGGCATCAATACCTTAAGCGAAGGGTATATAAAGGAAAAGCGCCAGCCCGCCGATATGCGCGAAAAATTTCTTTCGGGCCTTGGCAGGCTGAAGAGCGAGCGTGTGGAGCTCTTCCTCGGCAATCACGTACACAATAATAACACCGCCGTAAAGCTTGAAAAAGTGGCGAAGGGGGATAAGAATGCCTTCATCACGCCCGAGGAATGGATCCCCTTCCTCGAAAGCCGTGAAAAGGCACTCGGCGCGCTGATGGAGGCAGAGGCACGCGAGGCAGAGACCGTACGCATCATCGAACAGAGCAAGGTCGTGATGATCGTGCGCGGCGTGGCGCTTGATGCGCTGATCCCGCTTGCCGAGGCAATGTACCGCGGCGGCATCCGCGCGATGGAATGCACCTACGACGCCACGGGCAAGGTCCCGGACGAGGCGATCGCCGAGGCGATCGGCGCCCTTGCCAAGCATTTTGAGGGCAGAATGGTCATCGGCGCGGGCACGGTCATCCGCGAGAGCCAGGTGGAGCTGACGGCGAAGCACGGCGGCCGCTTCATCGTTTCCCCCGATATGAACGAGGCGATCATCCGCAAGACGAAGGCTTATCACCTTGCCTCTCTCCCCGGTGCGCTCACCCCTACCGAGGCGGCGGCGGCGCATCGTGCAGGCGCGGATTTCGTCAAGCTCTTTCCGATCAGCACCCTCGGTGCGCCCTATCTGAAGGCGGTCCGCGCACCGCTCTCGCATATCAGATTTATCGCCGTCGGCGGTGTCCGTCTCGAGAAGATGGCGGATTATCTTGCCGCAGGCGCCAAGGGCTTCGGTATCGGCGTCACGGACGAGGATAAGCAGGCGATCAAGGAGAAAAACTTCGCCTTTGTGGAGGAGCGCTGCCGCCGTTATATGCAGGCCGCGCAAGGGAAATGATCTATTTTTGTAAATAAATATATACAAAAAGCACGGATTTGGAAAAGTTTTTTCCAAATCCGTGCTTTCTTTTAATGAATACCGCAGCGCGCCTTCAGCTCGCTTATGAGATCGTCCTCGTTTTTCACGCTGATGCTCACGCAGTCGAAGGCGTTGTATTTTACGTTCAGATGCTCCATCGCGTTTTTGAGCGAGACCATCGAGTCCGCGATCACGCCGCGCTTCTTTTCAAGTCCGCGCACGCGCTCGTAGGGGATCTCTCTTCTTAAAAAAAATCCGAACCTTATAAAGAGCGTTTTCTCCCGAAGCTCTACGTACCCAAAAAGCGGAGAGATCAGAAAGAAGGCAACGAAGAGCGCCGTGCCTCCCATCACGATCCATCCGCCCGCGCTCGGATCGAGCAGGGGGATCAGAAGCAATAGAAGCGTGAATGCGGCGGTGAAGCCCGTGATCAGATAGTAAAGCTTATCAAAGCGCGGCTTATATCTTTTTCCTTCCATCCGAGCACCTCACACCGCGAGCTTCACAACGATCTTTTTGACCGCCTCTGCCGTGCCGTCGGCGCGAAGCCCGGGGCGGTGCAGATCCTCGGGGAAGAGAATAGCGAAATCTCCGGCCTCTAAAATACCGCTCCATGCGGTCTCCTTCGGTGCGAAAAACGCCGCATCGACCGTGCCGTCGTAAGGCGTTATCTCCTCGGCGCGCGCAATGTCGACGATCTCCATCCGCTCCCTTCCGGATACGATGAATTGAAGATCGATGTATTTTTTATGCCCCTCGAATACACGCCCCTCTTCGGGAAAGGTCTCGTATTCCTGCGCGGAGGCATAGAGCACCTCGCCGTCGATCTCGTATTTTCCGGGCGCAAGCCCCTCCTCCGCTGCGCGGCGGAGAAATGCAAAGCCGCGCGCAAGTCCGCCGTGAACGGGAAAATACCGTTCCGCATTTTTTATATTACCTATGATCATAGACGGTTCTCCTTGTTGATCTTTCCGATGTGTATACTATATATTAATGATAACACGAATCTTTTCCGTTGTCAAGAGAGCTGCGCTCCGTGCTCTGCACGCGCTTTTCCATTTTTTTATTGACCGAATTATTTGAATTGGGTTGATTTTTCGACAGGATTGTGTTAGAATTATTATCGTAAACCTAAAATAAAGGAGTGATAGAAATGGATTGGCAAGCACTTTTGAATTCTGTTATTCATTGGGCAACAACGGCAGGCGTGAAGATTGTGATCGCGCTTCTCATTATGATCGTTTCCTTCAAAATTATCAATCTGATAGGTCGGAGGATCGAAAAAACGTCTGAGAAGAAGCATGCGGATAAAACGATCATGCGTACGGTGGCTTATATTTTTAAGCTCGGTATGAAGATCATCGTTGCAATTTGTCTCGTTGGCTATGTGGGAATCGATACCAGCGGATTGACGGCGCTGGTGGCATCGCTCGGCGTGTGTGTCGGCCTTGCCGTGAATGGCGCGCTTTCCAACCTTGCGGGCGGTGTTCTTATTATACTGACGCGCCCCTTCCGCATCGATGATTTTATTGAAGCGCAGGGCTTTAGCGGCACGGTCGAGGATATACATATTACGAATACCAAGCTGCGCACGGCGGATAATAAGGTCGTTTTCATCCCGAACGGCGCGCTTTCCTCCGGCTCTGTGGTAAACTATTCCTTGAAGGATACGCGCAGAGTGGACGAGGTCTTCTCGATCTCTTACGCTGCGGATTTCAACAAGGCGAAGAGGATCCTTTCCGAGATCGTCGAGGCGCATCCCTTGGTTCTGAAGGATCCCGCTCCCTTTATCCGTGTAAGTGAGCATGCGGCATCCTCCATTAATATTACGCTTCGCGTATGGGTGAATAGCGGCGATTATTGGACCGTGAAATTTGACGTGCTCGAGGCGGTGAAGGAAAGATTTGATGCGGAAGGCATCGAGATCCCCTTCAATCAGATGGACGTCCATATCAAAAACGATTGACCGAATGGAAAAAAAGCAGGAAAGAGAATCGGCTTCTCTTTCCTGCCTTTTATTTTATAAGAGTGCGTGCCGTCAGTCCGGGAACATAGCTCCCACGGTGTAAACGCCGTATTTGAACACGCAGATCGCGATCAGCACGATCAGAAGGAAGCGGAATACCTTGCCGAAAAATCCCGTCTCGCGGAAGGTCTTTATGTAGAGGAAGATCGCACCGGGCAGAAGGGCAAGCGGAATGATAAAGATGTAAGCCGCCTGGAAGACGAAGGCAAGCAGCGTCAGCGCAATACCCAGGATCCAGCACAGGAGCATAAAGAGGAACTCCAGCACCGCGGTGATCACGATGAGCACGACGAGCAGCAGGATCGCAAAGAAGCCGCTGTCCGCAAACAGCCTGCCGACCGCACCCGTGATAAAGTACTTCACAGAGAACGCAAAGAGCCAGTTCGGAATGCAGTCGAAGGAGAGATGCTCCATAATGCCAAAGATCGAGATGATGAAGTAAAGGATGCCGACGCCCGCCGCGATCAAGGTCAGCCTGCCCGCCCAGGCATCAATGCCCGAAAGGTCGGAGCGATGGAAGGAGAAGCTCGGGCGGCTGCCGCTACGGCGCGAGCGTTCGCGCCGGCCGTGGAAGATCCGCATCCCGGGCACGATCACGAAGGAGAATAAGAAGTGCGGCACACGTTGAACTACGCCGAGCGGCACGTCGTCGTAGTCGATGCTGCCAACGCAGGAGTAGATCGGCCCGATCAGAAGAGAGAAGAAGGCGAAAACGAGGCCGACGAGGTAGGTGAAGGCGAGGATCGGGGTGCAAAGCAGCGTGACGATCGTATTCAGCGTCAGATGCTCCTCATTGCCGCCGCTGACCTTCGTCCAGCCGTAGTCGATGGCCTTGTCCGTCAGCGAGAGATAATCGTTGCTGTACATCTTCTTTTTGCTGCCGGTGTATCGGTTCTCGAACTTGTAATTGGCATTGAAGGTCGTGACCGTGACCGCCTGCTGGCGGATGGTGCTGAGGCCGCCGCCGAAGAAGAGGATCAGAAGAATGCAGGTGAAGAAGTCGATCTTCACGAGCGTAATACCGAAGTTTTCGAGCGCAAACTCGTAAAGGCCGAGGTTGATCCAGAAGGCGTAGGACATAATAAACGCCATCGGGAAGGCGAGCAAAAGCATCGTAAAGAAGTTGCCGAGGCGCGAGATCGAGGATTCGTCCGAGAGGCTGACGTAGAAGAGATAGCCGATCACGGCGCCGAGCGCCTCCTCGTTGCTGCTCTTCAGGTTATAGTCGCGGCGCAGGAAGATCAGAAGCAAAAGCCCGAGCAGATAGCGCACGACCGCGATCGGGGAGAGGATCACCTCCACGAAGATCACGAAGAAGTTGCTGTAATCGCGTATCTTCGTCACGATCAGCGCAAGGATCAGCTCAAGGAAAATGAGAAATCCCGCGAAAAACAAAAACGATCCGAAGCCCATGGTTTCCATCATCGTGGAAGTGGAGTGGATCAGGGTAATACCGATGACGCTCTGAACAGTGGAGATAAGAAAAAGCAAAAAAGATAAAAATGCCGTCATATGCTCCTCCAAATAGTATATTTAAATAGCCATACACAGTATACCAAATCCGTAAAAATTTGTCAATATCGGATCGCTCGCCGCGGAAAATGTTTTTTCTTGCGCTATCAAAAAAGCAACCCTGTCCTCCGTCTCGTCCTGCGGACCGTCGTGGCACCGATCCCGATGTTCTTGGTCCAAGGCGGTTAAGCTGAGAAGGATCGCCTGACCCCGTAGGGGCGAATCACGGTTTACCCTGAATGCACTGCAAATAATCCCCCGAACCGTAGGGGCGAATCACGGTTTCCCCTGAACGCACCGCAAATAATCCCCCGACGCCGTAGGGGTGAATCACGGTTTATCTTGAATGTACTGCGAATAATCCCCCGAACCGTAGGGGCGAATCACGATTCGCCCGCATGACTGCAAAAGCCTATACCTCCGTGCATCCGCGCTCTTTTCGAGAGACGAAGATCTCCGCAACGCCTATCGCCTAAGTTTTTTTATAATGACCTTGACATCCTCAATAAATTATGTTACAATAAACCGTAACCATTGGGGCATTAGCGCAGCTGGGAGCGCACGACACTGGCAGTGTCGGGGTCAGGGGTTCGAGTCCCCTATGCTCCACCAAGAAAAGTCAAAAGCAGCCCCTTGCGGTTTGGTTTTGACTTTTTCTTTTGAGTCGGCGGGGACTCGAAGGACGAGCGGTACAGAGCGGACTTCCGGTGGACGTCTGCGACCGCGGAAGACCGGGTGTGATATTTGCGAAGCAAATTCATCAGAGATGCCCCGCATCTCTTGCGTAGATTCGCGCGCGAATCGAGTCCCCTATGCTCCACCAAAAAATACTGCAGAAAAGGATACATTTTCTGCAGTATTTTTTTATCCAAGTCGCAGACTTGGTATATCATCACCGCACGAAGTGTGGTGGATATCATCAGCCCCTTGGGCTGTATATCATCACGCTTTAGCGTGTATTCCTCTGCGACTTGATGATATACAAGGTTACACCTTGATGATATACAAAACTATGTTTTGATGATATGCACGCCACGGGCGTGATTCGTTATAACGGTTCGTCTTTCGTTGAAGACGCTCCACAAAAAAGAAGAAACCAAGTCCTTGCGGCTTGGTTTCTTCTTCATTTCCAACGAATATTTGCGACGAATTGGCTTGCCTTTTTGCTTTCTCTATGCTATAATGGTCTCAAATACCGATCTTCGAAAAGGAGACAGAAACAATGGAAGCAAGATTCGTCTTTGACGAGCCGTGGTGCGAGGGCGTGAGAAACGCGATCGCGCGTGCAAGGCAGCAGTGCACGGTCGCCTGGTCGCCCAAAAGGGAATGCATCGTGAACGATGACGGCAGCTGGGGCTATCTGATCCCTTCGCGCGCGGGCAGAGCGCAGGTGCTGCCGCCCGTGTATAACGGCGTGCCGTATTCCTCTACGCGCGTGCTGGATAAGCTCGTCGGCCTGGATATCTCCTTTTCCACCTTCGTGAGCGCGACCGAGAACCCCGCCTCCATCGTCTATACGCGCGATCTCTCGGACGAGAGCGATGCGGCGTACCATCCGCGCATCACCAACGCATATTTTACCTACGGAACGGTCTGCAGCTCGCTCGCCTGCTACGCGATGGATCTGCCGTTGCATTATTCCACGAGAGAATGGGAAAGCGCGCCCGAGCTTTACGAGGTCGCCAAGGAGTCGATCGACGATATTGCCCTGGCGGATACCCTCGTCACCTACAACCGATCGGTCGGGCACACGGGCGGCCACGTCGCGGTGATCACCTCGATCGCAAGAGATAGCGAAGGGCGCGTGCAGCGTGTGGAGATCACCGAGGGCTGGGAGCCCACGCAGCGCTACCGCTGGGATAGCCGCAAAGCGTTTGATGCGCGTATGCTGCGAAACGGCGGCTCGTACCTCGTTTTCCGCCGCAAAAATATCGAGTCGGTCAGAAAGCCTGCGGTTATTGAGCGCGCCCCCACCGAACTGATGCTCGACCTCGGCGCCTTCTCCGCTTATCGCGAGGGAGACACGGTGCAGTTGAATGTTATGAAGGATGCCGACGCGATCCTGCTTGAAAGCGAGAGCGGCACGCGCCGCATCGAAAGCGCGGCGTTTATCAAGCGCGAGATCGACGGCGTTTCCTATCTTGTCTACGAGGAAGCGCTCCCCGCCGGGAGCTATCTTGCCTGCCTGGAAAAGGGAGGGAAGAGAAGCGAGGCCGTCCCCTTTTCGGTCATCCGCGCACCGAAGCCGCAGCTTTCACGCGCCGACAAAAGCGCGCTGCCGCTCCTTGCCTTTGACGTCACCGATCCCGAAGGCGCACCCTTGACCGCAAGCTCCGCCTGCCTCTATAAAAAGGATACCGACACCCTTCTGCGCACGGCGCCCTTCGCCCTTGTGCGCGACGGTAAAAAATACGCCGCCTACGGCGCCGTCCGTAAAAAGGACGGCAAGCTCTTTATGCACCCCTCTGTCCCGATGCAAAACGGAGAGGGAAGCGCCGTCACCTGCTTTGAGATCGGAGCGCCGGTCACGTTATATCTCGCCGCCGCCACCGAGGGCGAGACCCTTACCGTGGATTTTTCGGATGCAACGAAGGGCACGCCCTATTCGCTATGCCCGAAGGAGGAGGCCGCCGTCACCTTCGATCAGCGGCTGCTCACGGATGAGGAGCGCGCCGCGGGCAGCACGAAATGGCAGGCGATCCCCTCGCCCTATAACCGCTTCGTCGGGCTCTCTGTCGTCTGCAAGGACGGATACGGGAAGGTCACCTCCGTGCCGTATTATATGATCATCCTATAATGAAAAAGCAAGCCAAGGAGCTTATCCTCGGCTTGCTTTTTCGCTCTGTTTTGCAAATAATTATTTGCAATATTCGATCTGCACGGCCTTTCCGGTCTGAGAGGACTCGATCGCCGCAACGCAAACGGCAACCGTGTCCGCGCCCTCGCGCGCAGTAATATCCACCGCCTTGCCGTTTTTCAGAATGTCGATGAAGTCGGCAAGCTCTGCCGCGGTGTTGTGGCTGCCGAGGGCAACGGGGATCCGTATGCCGTTTTTGTAAAGCTGACCTCCCCCGAGGATCTTGTCGCTCTTTTCAAAGCCGAGCTCACCAAGATAAAGCGTGATGTGGGTATCGTTGTTTGCCATCACGATCGTGCCCTTCGTTCCGTAGATCAGCGTGCGGATGCCCGTGCCGGGGCTCATACAGCCGATCGAAACGAAAACTCTGCCGACGACGTCGTTCGGGAAGCGCATCAGCGCGCACATCGTGTCGTCGCAGGGGCCGTATTCCGGTCCGAGGAGCTTGTGGTTTCCGTAGGCAACGACCTCGGTCGGATTGCCGCAGAACCAGCGCAGAAGGTCCACGGAGTGGCAGGCGCCGCCCGTGAAGGGATGGCGCGGCACCTCGTAGCTGTTGCGCCAGTGGATGGGCATCACGCTGTAGTTATGCGCGTATTCGGATTCTATGTAGCTGATCTCACCGATCACGCCCTCGTCCACGATCTGCTTTGCCTTCACAAAGGCGGGCGTTTTTCTGCAGATCTGGCCGACCATCAGCTTTGCACTGCTCTTCTTTTCCGCGTCGAGCATCCTCTGGCAGTCCTCTTTGGAGAGTGCGAGCGGCTTTTCGCACAGCACGTGCTTGCCCGCGGCTAAAAAGTCGCATACGACCTCGGCGTGCAGATGGTCGGGCACGCAAACGATCGCCATATCGATATCGTCTCTGTCGAGAAGCGCGTGATAATCGGTGCAGTAGGGAACGCCGTAATGCGCGGAGCGGTTCTTGGCCCATTCCTCGTTGATCTCGCAGATCATAGCCGCCTCGGTGTCTCTGTTTGCGATCACGGAGGCGATGTGTCGGTTGCCGATGCCCTCAAGGCTCACGCCGATGACGGCGACTCTGTATTTTTTATTCATTTCAAATTCTCCCTTGTGTATGAATGTTCGGAGTAGGGCTTCATCAAATCGAGATAGCGCGCGAGCGCCTGCTCGATCGGCGGCAGCGTGGGATGCCATTTTCTCTCCCATTCAAGAGAGAAATACCCATCGTAGCCCTGTGCCGTCATATAGTCCGCGATCTCACGGATGGGCAGCCTGCCATCCCCGGGCAGCACGTGCTCCTCGCCCAGAATATCCTTCATATGCACGTGGCGGATCACGCCGCGAAAGCGGTTGTAAAATGCGCGCGCATCGGGGTAGCTTTTGCGCGTGTGGCAAATATCCCAGATGAGGCCGAAGCAGGAAAAGTCCTTGCACCGCGAAACGATGGGCATAAGCCTTTGTTCGGTAACGAAGTCGCCGTGCACCTCAAGATATACGCCGACGCCAAGGCTCTCGGCCGAGCGGCAAAGTGCCTGCACCCCATCGGTTACACGTGCTACGCACGCCGCCTCTCCCTCGTCGGTGATGCGGTCGCCGAACACGCGGATGGCAGAAAAGCCGAGCCGCGCCGCGATCTCAAGCGCCGCATAGCCCTCGCGCAGCGCCGCATCGAGCCGTGTGCCGTCGTGAAAGGTGCAGGAAGTACCCAGCACGAGCGGACGAATGCCCGCCGCGGCGAGTGCCGCCTTTGTTTTTTCGTTTTCCTCGGGGGAGAAGCACGGGATCCTTTCGTTATCCAGCACGCCCGAAAGCCCGCGGATCTCTAAGGCATCAATGCCAAAGCTTTTTGCCGTGGCGATCACCTCGCTTAGCTCTTTATCCGTGCATCCGAGCGTTGAAAAGCAAAGCTTCATTTACATTTTCTCCATTTTTTGTTATTTGAGAGACATTTTCCTTGCCATATCCTCTGTGATCTCGTGCACAAGCTCTCCCGCGCCGTTAAGGAACGCGTGCGCCTCCTTCAGGAGCACCTCTGTGATATAGGCGCGCAGATTGAAAGTCGGCCCTCCCATATGTGGGATGAGGATCGCGTTTTCGCAGGCGAAAAGCGGATTGTCCTTTTTCGGCGGCTCCTCCTCGTATACGTCGAGGATCGCGCGGAAATCCTTTGCCGCAAGATGCCGTGCGAGTGCCGCCTCGTCCACGATGCCGCCGCGTGCGGTATTGACGAGAAGCGCATCCCTTCGGAGCATTGAAAGATACCGATCGTCGATCATGCGGTAGGTCGCATCGTAAAGCGGCGTATGCAGCGAAACGATATCGCAGGTGGAGAAGATCTCCTCAAGGCTCGCCTCGGTGAGGCCGTATTTTTTCTTATCGGCCTCGGGCAGAGGCTTGATATCGTACACCTTGATCCTCACGCGGAAGGGCGCGAGCATACGCACGAGATGGCGCGGGATCGCGCCGTAGCTGACGAGGCCGACCGTCTTTCCAAGCAGGCTGTCCGTATAATCCCCCGGTGCGCGCCAGACCGCGCTCTCGGTAAAGCGGCGGTGATAATAGGGAATGCGCCGCTGTGCGGTCAGCATATAGGCCACCGTTGCCTCTGCCACGGATTCCGCCATCAGATCGTTGCCCGAGATCACGCGCACGCCGCTTTTCCATACCGCGTCGGTCACGTAAGGCACGACCGTGCCGCCGAGATGCACCATCAGCCGCAGCCGCTTTGCCCTTGTGAGGATCGTCTCGTCAAGCCTTGGGCAATCCCACGCGGTCACGTATACCTCGCAGTCGCCGATGCGCTCTGCCGCCTCCTCGGCGCTCCACTGCGCCTCGCCCCCGTTGTAGACCGTCTCGAAGAGAGAATCGGCAAGCGCGAGGTTTTCGGGTGGGAAGAAGGTCGAGAATTTTTCATCCCTGCCAAGTGTGATGAGTGCCTTCATATTCGGTTCTCCTTTTCCTGTAGCTTTTGTGCGAGCAGCGTCTCGAACCAGAGCGGCGGCTCGGGTATCTCGGAGACCGCCTCCGTATAAGAGTGCTTGCCGCTCGTCAGCGTGCGCGTTTTCCTCGGTGCGTCTCCCGCCCTCGGGGGCAGTCGGTCCACGAGCGCCGCGCCGTGCGTGCCGTATTCTTTTGCGGCGCAGAGCATTGCGCTCAGCGTGCCCCTTGCCGTCAGATAGGCGTCGTAAAGCATAAAGAGCGCCGCACGCTCGCTTGTATCCTCGATCCTTACGATGTCAAAAAAGCCGTCGCAGACCGCCGATACCTCAGAAAAAAGCGCCTCCATTTTTTCGGTGCTTCGGTCGAAGGCGGCGTAGCGGCTCATACCGTTCCGCAGCTTTTTTTCAAGAGCGGCAAGGTTCGATTTTCCGTATTATATCC
>JAGBBQ010000114.1 GCA_017938425.1 Clostridia bacterium
CCGCTCCCGCGAAGACCGCATACCAGGAGTATGACAACCTCTTCACCTGCATCAAGAAGGCGAAGAAGAACATCTGATCTTCATATCCGAAGAATAAGAGAAGGCACCGGAAAATAACATCCGCCGCGTGCCTTCTCTCTTTTTTCCTCTTATCCTTTCCGCCGTGCCTTCGGGCGCGCTACACTTTTCCGTTGTGGATTTTTTTGTGGAAAAATCCATATCTACACAATTCCGTTCTCGCATTTTCCACCTTTCACCTATCGTTTTTGCCTCAAAAACGGCGTTTTCGGATCAAAAGTACGGAATAATGTAGATTTCGGTTTTTAGTTTTCCACAAAAAGAAAAAAGTGAGATCCGTTTTCCACACCTTTCCACAAGGGTTTTGGCGGTCGGCGGAATTGTGTAGAAACGAAAAAACGGCGTGCATAAGCACCTTTCTGCTCGCCCCCCAGCGGAGGGCTTCTCTTCTCTTCGGAGAGAGTCGGATATACAAAAAAGCACCGCAGAGCATTTCGCTCTGCGGTGCTTTTTTGACTTAAGTAAAGCAGCCTCAAACCTTGCAAAGAGCACGAAGCTCGTCCACAAGATCGCAGCACTCCCACTTGACACCGAGCTCTTCTCTGCCCATATGTCCGTATGCGGAAAGCTGCTTATAGATCGGCTTTCTGAGATCGAACTTCTTGATGATCGCGGCGGGACGCAGATCCACAAGCGAGAGCACGGCCTCGGAGATCTTCTCGTCCGAAACAAGGCCGGTGCCGAAGGTATCCACCATCACGGAGACGGGCTTCGCCACACCGATGGCGTACGCGATCTGCACCTCGCACTTTCTTGCAAGACCGCTCTTCACGATATTCTTTGCCACGTATCTTGCGGCATAGGATGCGGATCTATCCACCTTCGTGGGATCCTTGCCCGAGAAGGCACCGCCGCCGTGACGGGAGTAGCCGCCGTAGGTATCGACGATGATCTTGCGACCGGTAAGTCCCGTATCGCCCGCAGGGCCGCCGATCACGAAGCGACCGGTGGGATTGACGTAGATCTTCGTTTCCCCGTTCAGAAGGCTCGAGGGGATGATGGGAAGGATCACGTGGTCGATGATATCCTTGCGGATGGTCTCGGAATCCACGTCCGCGCTATGCTGGGAGGAAACGACGACGGTATCCACGCGCACGGGCTGACCGTTCTCATACTCGACGGTGACCTGCGTTTTTCCGTCGGGACGGAGATAAGAGAGCTTGCCGCTCTTTCTCACCTCGGTGAGACGCTTTGCAAGGCGGTGCGCAAGAGAGATGGGCAGCGGCATCAGCTCGGGCGTTTCGTCACAGGCATAGCCAAACATAAGCCCCTGGTCACCTGCGCCTGTATCCAGCGCATCCTGCATTTCCCCGCTCTTCGCCTCGGCACACTTATCCACGCCGAGCGCGATATCGGGGCTCTGCGCGTGAAGAGAGCTGAGCACGGCGCAGGTATTGGCATCGAAGCCGTACTTGGCACGATCGTAGCCGATCTCCTCCACGGTCTTTCTTACGATGCTCTGGATATCCACGTTTGCCTTGGTGGTCACCTCGCCCATAACGGTGATGATGCCCGTGGTGGCAAAGGTCTCGCAGGCAACGCGGCTTTCGGGATCCTGGCGAAGCATTTCGTCAAGGATCGCATCGGAGATCTTGTCACAGATCTTGTCGGGATGTCCCTCGGTCACAGACTCCGAGGTAAAAAGAATCTTACTCATTTTTTCTCCTTCTCGCTTACCGTATGGGAAAGGCATAAAAAAACGCCCTAAGGCACACAAACCCCAAGGCAAAGAAAATCTCATCTGCAGGATTTGGCACCTTACTTTCCGAAAGTAGGTTGTCGGGCTTCATAGGGCCAGTCCCTCCGCCACTCTTGATAAGCGTATTAAATTTTACAAGAGATATTATAGCATATATACATAAGAAAATCAAGAGCTTTGATAAATTTTTTCGTTTTTTCTGCTTTTTTCGCCTTTTGAAAAAGTATTTCAACAAGACTGTTATAATGAAACAAAAATACTTTTTTAGGAAATTTTCAATATATGAAATCGATTCTTCACGTGTTATAATGATTATAACGTGCAGAAATGCCGAAGAGCATTTCCTTGAGTCGGCCGTTACGGCCCCCGTGCAATCAATAAAAAGGATGAAAACTATGTGGACGGAAGAACGAATCAACGCGCTGCAGACCGCGCCGTCGGCGGCACTGATCGCGGATATGAAAAAAATCGACGGTGACATCATCGTGCTCGGTGCGGGCGGAAAGATGGGACCGACTCTCTCTGTGCTTGCGGCAAATGCGATCAAGGAAGCGGGGATCCAAAAAAGAGTGATCGCAGTCTCTCGCTTTTCTGATCCGATCGCACTTGAATATCTGAAGCAATACGGCGTGGAGACGATCAGCGCCGATCTTCTCGACGCGGATGCGCTGGATACACTTCCCGATGTCAAAAACGTTATTTATATGGCAGGAAGAAAATTCGGCACGCAGGGCGGCGAGCACCTGACCTGGGCGATGAACGCTTCCCTTCCCGCCTTCGTTGCAAGAAAATATAAGGCATCCCGCATCGTCGCCTTCTCCTCGGGCAACGTTTATCCCATCGTCCCCCTCTCTCACGGTCCCTGCACCGAGGAGGTCGCACCCGCCCCGATCGGCGAATACGCGATGAGCGTATTGGCGAGAGAAAGAGCCTTTGAATATGCTTCGAGGGAATACGGAACGAAGGTCTTTAACTTCCGTCTCTGCTTTTCCGTGGATCTGCGATACGGCGTGCTTTACGACTGTGCACAAAAGATCCTTAGCGGCACACCGATCTCGCTTGAAAATCCCGTGCTGAACTGCATCTGGCAGGGCACGGCGATCGAAAACGCCCTGCGCGCGCTTTTGCTTGCAAAGAGCCCGATGTGCACGATGAATATCGTCGGCCCCGAAACGCTTTCGGTAAGAAGCATCTGCGAAACGCTCGGCGCGCTTCTCGGAAAAAAGCCCGTCTATGCGGGAGAGGAGGGTGACTCTGCTTACATTTTCGGCGGCAAGAGGATGTGCGATACCTTTGGAATGCCCGCCGTGAACGCCGAAACGCTGATCCGCTGGCAAGCGGAGTACATTCTTGACGGCGCAAGAACACTCAACAAGCCCACGCATTTCGAGGAAAGGAAAGGAAGCTACTGATATGACACATCAGCGAATCGCCTTAAGGATCCTTCACGAGGGGACCGTGATCCCCGCCACCCCGCTGGCACTCGACAGGAAGGGATACTTCGATCCGAGGCATCAAAGGGCACTCGTCCGGTATTATCTGGATGCGGGGGTCGGCGGTCTCGCGGTCGGCGTGCACACGACGCAATTTGAGATCCGAGATTCGAAATACGATCTTTTTGAAACGGTGCTCTCCGCCGAGATCGAGGAGGTACGCAAATACGAAAGCCGCACCGGCAAGACGCTGGTGATGGTGGCAGGTGCTTGCGGCCCTACGGAGCAAGCGGTGAAGGAGGCGGCGCTCGCGAAATCGCTTGGCTACGATGCCGTGCTTCTCTCCCCCGGCGGACTCGGGGATAAAAGCGAGGATTATATGATCGAGCGCACCAAGGCCGTCGCCGCGGTCATGCCCGTGATCGGCTTTTATCTGCAGCCCTCCGTCGGCGGCCGCGTTTTTTCCTACGGCTATTGGGAGAGGCTCTGCGCGATCGAAAACGTAGTGGCGATCAAGGCCGCCCCCTTCAACCGTTATCTGACGCTCGACGTCGTGCGTGCGGCGGCGCTCTCGGAACGGAGCGCGCAAATCACGCTTTATACCGGAAACGATGACAATATCGTGATCGATCTGATCTCCGACTACCGCTTTGAATTCGAGGGACGGATATACAGAAAGCGCTTCGAGGGCGGCCTGCTCGGTCATTGGTCGGTCTGGACAAGGACCGCCGTGGAGCTCTTCCGAAAATGCAAGGCTCTGCATACCGCCGATGCTATCCCGACCGATATTCTGACGCTGGCAAACGAGGTCACCGATGCGAACGCCGCATTTTTTGACACAGCCAACGGCTTCAAGGGCTGCATCGCGGGACTGCACGAGGTTTTGCATAAGCAGGGCCTGCTCGAAGGGACCCGCTGCCTGAATCCCGACGAAGCGATGTCCGAGGGATAAAAGGAGGAGATCGACCGCGTATACAGGCTTTATCCGCATCTTTGCGACGACGACTTCGTTAAGAAAAATCTTGACCGATGGCTTTCCGACAACTGAATTCGGCGGCACAGACCGACGGCACGCGCACGTGCCGTCGGTTTTTTATATAAATTATTTACAATAACATCTTGAAAGCAGACGCAGAAAATGATATAATAATAAAGTATGGACTACAAGTTACCGTTTTTTCGGTTTTGGAGGATATCTTTATGAAATATGATGTGATCATTATCGGTGCCGGCCCGGGCGGCATCTTTGCGGCGTACGAGCTGATGGAAAGGCGCCCTTCTCTCAGGGTTGCCGTTTTCGAGGCGGGACACGCCCTCGATAAGCGTCACTGTCCGATCGACGGAGAAAAGATCAAGAGCTGCATCGGCTGTAAGAGCTGCTCCATTATGAGCGGCTTCGGCGGCGCGGGTGCCTTCTCCGACGGAAAATACAACATTACCAACGATTTCGGCGGTACGCTTTACGAGTATATCGGCAAAAAGCACGCCCTTGCGCTTATGCACTACGTAGACGAGATCAACCTGCGCTACGGCGGCGAGGGAACGAAGCTCTACTCCACCGCAGGCTCACGCTTCAAGACCGTTTGCATTCAGAACGACCTGCATCTTCTGGACGCCTCGGTGCGGCATCTCGGCACGGACATTAACTACATCGTGCTTGAAAATCTTTATAAGCATCTCAAGGAGCGCGTGGACTTCTTCTTCGACACCCCCGTGGAGACCATCCGCGTAAACGACGGCGGCTACACCGTGCTCTGCAAGGATGCCTCCTACGAATGCGAAAAATGCATCGTCAGCGTCGGAAGGATCGGCAGCAAGTGGATGGAAAAGGTCTGCGCCGAGCTCGCGGTACCTACCAAGTCCAACCGCGTGGACATCGGTGTCCGCGTAGAGCTGCCCGCTAACGTTTTTGCACATCTGACCGACGAGCTTTACGAGAGTAAGATCGTTTACCGCACCGAAAAATACGGTGACAAAGTGCGCACCTTCTGTATGAATCCCAAGGGCGCGGTGGTGAACGAGAATACGAACGGCATCATTACGGTGAACGGCCACAGCTACGAGGATCCCGCGCTCCAGACCGAGAACACGAACTTCGCCCTGCTCGTTGCCAAGCACTTCTCCGAGCCCTTCAAGGACTCCAACGGCTACGGCGAATCCATCGCTCGGCTGAGCAATATGCTTGGCGGCGGCGTGATCGTGCAGCGCTTCGGCGATCTGATCCGAGGCCGCCGCTCGACGGCAAACCGCATCGAGGAGGCCTTCGTTACCCCCACCCTGCAGGCAACGCCCGGCGATCTGAGCCTCGTGCTTCCCAAGCGCATCCTCGACGGCATCATCGAGATGATCTACGCGCTGGATAAGGTGGCGCCCGGAACGGCAAACGAGGATACCCTGCTCTACGGCGTGGAGGTCAAGTTCTACAATATGGAGGTCGAGGTCAACGACAAGCTTGAGTCCCGCCATAAGGGGCTTTACATCATCGGCGACGGCAGCGGCATCACGCACTCCCTCTCCCACGCATCCGCAAGCGGTGTGCACGTAGCAAGAGACATTACGGGGTAAGGTGCATCAAAGATGCGCCCCATTCAAGAATAAACAAAAAGAGCGAGGATACCGAGGAAAGCAATCGGCGGCTTCGCTCTTTTTATCTTTTTTGCGGCAGAAATCACACGATGATTTTAGCAGCGCTTTTTATGCGTATCTTTTGCGTTCTCGGATCGGAAAAAGCGGAAGATCCCCCTCCCCCGCGGGCGGCGTATAGACGAAGCGCTGGTCGCCGATATATACGGGCTTCGGAAACTCTCTTTTCCCTATGCGGAGCATAGATACGATCGTGAGATCGCAAAGCGGCGTTTCACTCGTGGCGGGGCATTCTCGCGCGAGGTCGTAATACACGGGGATGTGGGTATGGCAAAGCCCCGTGGGGCGGCTTCCCTTCAGAAAATAAAAGCTATCCTCTCTCTCACCGCGCAGATCCATTTTACAAAAGCCGGAGCATACGGCACCCGAATCCTTGCAATAGCGGCAGCGGACGAGCCCTTCCGTTGAGAATCCGCGGAGCGCGCCGTCACTCTCACCGCGCAGTCTACCCTCGTGCAGGGTGCGCATCACGCGATCCCAGACGGCAAGGTGGGTCGGCGCGATGCCTCCGACGGCGCGCTCCCCCGACTCATAGCCCATCCAGATCCCCGCGACGTAATACGGCGTGTACCCGATGAACATACGGTCCCGATCCTCACCCGAGGTTCCCGTTTTTCCCGCCGTATCCACCACCGTCTTCAGGGTGATGCTTTTCGCGGTGCCGCTCTCCACGACCTCACAGAGCAGCTGATTCATAAGCCTTGCGCCCTCCCTTGAAAATACGCGCGTCTCTTCGTTTTTCTTTTCGAGAAACACCTCTCCCTCGCCGTCCAGCACGCGAAGATAGCTTTTTCCCTTACGGTATACGCCCTCGCTCGGAAAAACGCCGTACGCCTCCGTCAGCGCACGCAGGGTGACGCCGTAGGAAAGCTGACCGAGGGCAAGCGGCGCGGCGGCAAGATCCGAAAGACGCGCGCCGTTTTCGGCATAGGCGGTGCGTGCGAGCGTTGAGATGCCCAGCTTATGCGAAAGCAGATGATAGATGCTCTCCGCGCCGAGCATTTCGTAAAGACGGATGGCGACCGTGTTTTTCGATAGCCGCAGGGCATCCCTGACCGTGATAAGACCGCTGTAGACCGCCGGATAGTTTCTCGGGTATTCACGCAGGCTGCCGCCGCTTTCGGTGAAGGAAAGGGGCACGTCGTCCATCACCGTGGCGGGTGTGATGCGCCCCGCATCGATCAAGGGCGCATACAGAGCCAGAGGCTTCAGCGCAGAGCCCGGCGTATGCGGCACGAGGGCGTGATTCAAAAGGCGGCTTCCCTGCTTCTTGCCGACTCTGCCGACGATGCCGCGCAGATACCCGTTTTCGGCATCCACGACCACCATAGCCCCCTCAAGCCCCGAGGCGCACTCCTTCGGCAATCGATTCATATCCGAGAAGGCTTGCTCAAGCACCCTCTGCACCTCGGGATCCACCGTGGTGTAGACCGAGAGACCGCCCTTTGCGAGCAGAGCGTCCGCTACGGCGGCGCTGATCCCTCTTTGCGCCATCAGATCCTCACGCAGCTCCGAAAGCACGGTCTCGCAGAACCAGGATAAAACACACTCTCTTTCCTGCGGCGCGCACACGCGAAGCTGACTTTCGCAAAGCGTGCGGTATTCCTCCTCGCCGATCACGCCGCACGTGCGCATTGCAAAGAGAACGCGGTTGCGCTTTTCCCTGCACGCCTCGGGATTCTCGTGAGGATTGTAGCGCCCGGGCGCATTCGCGATTCCGACGAGCGTTGCGATCTCTTCATAGGAAAGCGCATCGAGCGTCTTGCCGAAATAGCGTTCGGCGGCAAGACCGACGCCCACGGTGCTCTCTCCCATCGGAAGGATGTTCAGATAGACCTCGAGGATCTCCTCCTTCGAATGCAGCCGCTCCATATGGTAAGCGCGCAGGATCTCGCAGAGCTTGCGCTTGACCGTGTAGTCACTGTCACCGCTGATATTCTTGACGACCTGCTGCGTCACCGTGGAGCCGCCAAAGGAGCCGCCGCGCGAGCCGAGGATATAGTTCAGCGCCGCCCTTGCGGTGCGAAGCGGACTGAAGCCCTTATGCGTAAAAAACGCCCTGTCCTCCATCGCAAGGAAGCTTTGGATCACCCGATCGGGTATATCTTTATATTCTACCCACTCCATCTGTCCCTCACCGGGATAGACGGTCTCTATTTCTATCGGCGTGTATTCCGTATCGTAGGGATCGCTGTCCGCATACAGGCGGATGGCGTTTCCGTTCTCCGCTGAGGCGAACAAAAGCTCGTCCGCTCCGTAATCGATGCTTCTTCTCGCGAGCAGATAGACGAGAGTGAGCGCGGTCGCACAAAGCACCGCGAGTATGCAAAGAATGGCGGCCAATGCGGTCATTCCCTTTTTGAATTTACTTTTTTGCATAAAAAACGCTCCGTGGCAAGATTACAGTCATCTTGCGCACGGAGCGGCATTTTATTACGGTATATCGCTGGCAGGATCGGGATTTTTATCATATTCGACCTGATTAAGATACAGGCCGTCGGGCGGTGCGGTCATCCCCGCAAGGGCGCGGCTTCTCGCCTCGATGATGCCGGGGATCGCGTCTGCGTCCATACGCCCGAAGGCGATCTCAACAAGCGTGCCGACGATGATACGCACCATATTGTATAAAAATCCGTCCGCGCGGATGCGGACGAGGATCTCCCTGCCGTTTCTCTCCACCGTGAGGCTCTGCACGGTGCGCACGGCATCCGTGACCGACGAGCCCTGCGCCATACAGGAGGTGAAATCCTTTTTTCCCACAAAATAGGGGCAGGCGGCACGCATCCGCTCGATCGCCGCATCGCTGATATGGGGATAAATGATCCACGCGCGGTGATACTCAAAGGGCGCAATGACCGGCGAATTCCAGATGCGATAGATGTATTCCTTGGAAACTACGTCGTGCCTTGCGTGAAAATCCTCTCTGCACGCAGAGGCGTAGTAGAGCGAGAGATCCGGGGGAAGATACCTTGCAACCGCAACGGGAAGCTTTTTTGGGGGAATGGTCGCCCCATCGGTCTCGACCGTCAGGCAGAATTCCCTTGCGTGCACCCCGCGGTCGGTCCGACTGCAGCCCATCACACGGACGGGCGCGCCGAAGGCGGC
>JAGBBQ010000016.1 GCA_017938425.1 Clostridia bacterium
TATGTGCCGTGCCGCATCGCGCGAGGCGATCATTTTCGGCAGCGCGGCGATCCTTGCATCCGCGGCCCGCGCCGTCTCGGCATCCCTTTGGTCAAGGCGGTATTTATCGTATTTGCGTTCTGCGCTCTGCCACGAAAAGGCAGAGATCGCAGCCTTCAGCTCCTTGCATACGTCCTGCATAAAAACCCCGTAAATCTTTTTTAATATAAATATAATAAAACAAAATGCGAAAAATGTCAATAAAAAAATACCGTCATCGTGAAAAACTCTTGCAAATACGCGCGTATTGTGCTAAAATAACGGAAAAGAAACGAAAAAAGGAGATCCAAAATGAAAGCCTCATCGATCGTTTTTACGGGTGACATCGGCTTTGACCGATATATGGACAGAAAATGGGAGGACGAGGATCTGCTCTCGGACGAAATTCTGGACTTTTTTCATAGCGCGGACCACGTGGTAGCCAACGTGGAGGGCGCGCTCACAAGCGCCGGGGACGATGGCAGCAAGGGGATATTCTTTCACGCGATGGATCCGAAGGCGACCGTCCTTCTCCAAAGGATCGATACGGATATCTTCTGTATCGCAAACAATCATACGATGGATGCGGGCAGGGAAGGCATCGAAAGCACCCTTGCCATCGCGAAGGAAATGGGCTGTGGGACCGTAGGCGCGGGGCTTGATATCGAGCAAGCCTCTGCACCCGTCTATCTCGATGAGGCGGGCGGCATCGGCATCCTTGCCGTGGGCTATCGCCCCGACTGCATCGGCGCGAGCGAGGATGGCGCGGGCGTCTTCCTCTGGGATGAGATGGAAAGGATCGAAGCGCGCATCCGAGAGATCAAGCAAAAATGCCGCTGGTGCATCGTGATCTCGCACGGCGGCGAGGAGTTCGCCGCGCTCCCGAGCCCCTACACGCGCGACCGCTATCTGAAATATATTGAATTCGGCGCGGATATCGTGGTCGGCCATCATCCCCACGTGCCCGAAAATTATGAGATCTTAGAGGCGGGCCAGCGGGCGATCTTCTATTCGCTCGGCAACTTCATCTTTGATACCGACTATCAGCGTGCGCACGCCTATACCGATATCGGCCTGCTTCTGAAGCTGACGCTCACCGAGGAGTGCTTCTCCTTCGAGGCGATCGGCGCAGGACTTACGCGCGGTGCACAGAGGATCTCGCATTCGCCGCTTCCCGCCATTTTCACGGACGTTTCGGCAGAGGAATACGAAAGTCTCGCGCCGCTCGCCGCCAAGGCGTTCGTGCTGGAGGAGAGCCGCCGTATGATCTTTATGGAGCCGAAGCAGTATAAAAACGCCTCAGCCGAGACATGGAAAAATTATTTTTACAGCCGTGAGGTGCAGGGCTACGTGGAGGGGGAGCATATGGATTTCAGTATTCTTCTTCCGCTTGCAGAGCGCGCCGAGGAGGGGGCGTGGAAGGAAAGTAAGCTTGAGGGTGTGAAGGAATACCTTCTCTCGCTTCTGTAAAGACGGGGGCTGCTTCATTTTATCATAAACGAAAAGAGCGAAGATACCGAAAAAGCGGTAACTTCGCTCTGAAATTATGCCGTTTTGTATTCTTAATGATGCCGCTGTGTCATACTCTGAATTTATCGTTTTCCCGAAGCGAAAGAAGCGTGATGGCTCTCTCGAAGATCTCCTTCGTTTTTTCAAAACCCTTCTGGTGGTGAGAATCCGAGCCGAGGTAGAATTTGCATCCCGCCTCCTTTGCGATGCGATAGATGCGCAGAATATCCTCTTTGCCGCCGCTCGCGAAGGTAAAGTCAAACTGATTGATCTCCACGCCCGCGCCCTTTTTTGCAATGCGGGTAAAGATCCTTTTTGCCTCGGCATCCGTGATCAGCGAAAGGGTTTTCTCGTAGAGCGCCCGATCGTCTCCGCCGATCAGCGAGCAGGTCAGATGTGCAAGGCCGATCTTTTCGAAGGGAAGCTCCATATCCAGCAGCGCATCGAGCTTTTCGGCCCAGAGCCTCGCAAGCATTTCGGGCTTACCTGCGTACGCGGGCGGAACGGTGAATTCCTTCATATGCATATGCGTGGTCGGAATGATAACGAAGTCAAGCTCGTCGAAGCGTTCGCGACTGATGCCGACGGTCATATCCGCGCGCATCTCCGTTTCGCACCCGAAAAGAAAGCGGATGCCTTCGGCTTCGGGGAGTGGGAGTGCCTCTTTGATATGCGGCGTATTCTGCGGCGCGTACCAGCTGCTCGGTCCCGCCACGCGCTCGTCCCAATAATGGTCGGTCAGGCAGATCGTGGTGAGTCCGTTTTTCTTCGCGTAGGCGAGAATGCTCTCGGGGGTCTGCGCAGGATCGCTTGAGCAGGAGGATATGTGGGAATGGATATGCAGATCGTGGTCGTATATAAAGCGCACAGCCGTTACCCCCTTGTAGAGTTGTAGGCAGAGAAGAGCGCCTTGTAATTCTCCTTGATGTCCGCAAGAGGCGCGTTCAGCTCGTAGTTGAAGGCACCTTGGTAGCCGATCGCCTCAAATGCGCCGAGAAGGGCGTTCCAGTCGATCTTGCCCTCGCCGGGCATTTGGTGGCGCTCGTCCACGTAATCGTGGTCGGAGATATGCGTGGTCACGATGCGGTCGCCGAGCAGGCGCACGCCGTCCTCCGACTTCTCCTGAAGGAAGTGGTTGACGTCCACGCAAACACGCACGTTATCGATACCGATCTCATCGATGATGCGGCAGGCCTCCGCCGCGGTATTCAGAAGGCAGGTGCGGGGCAGGATCTCCACGCAGAGATAGCTCTCCGTCGCATCCGCCATCTCGCGCATAGACTTGATAAGCTGTGCGATCTTCGCCTCTCTTTCTTCGTCCGTGTTCGGCTCAAAGCTGCCGTGCACGATATAGCCGAAGGGCTTCAAGGGCGCGGTGCGCGCAAGGATCGCACGGAATTTTTTCACCACGGCGGCTCTTTTCTCCTCGTCAAGAAGGCAGGGGTTCCAGCGGTTGCCGAAGGGAATGTGGATGCAGTTCACGGGCAGGCCGCTTTCCATAACGGCCGCCATGCCCTCCTCGAGGTGCTCAAAATATGCCTCCTCCTTTTTTTCATCGTTCCACGCGGTCGCGATGTCAAAATCGATGCAGTCGAAGCCGAGCGCCTTTGCCTCGGCGAGAAGAGAATAAAAAATCTCATTGCAGAACGGAATGCTTTTGGACAGTCTCAGGTGATAGGGCTTCATATTTTTTCTCCTTTGAAATGAAAAATGCAAACAATTGTTTTAAATATCCTTGTTTTCGATCCGCTTCATCGCTTTCTTGAAATAAATACCGAATACGATCGCGGTAAAGGAAACCGCTAAAATATCGCAGATCGGCTCGGCAAGATATACCGCCATCGTCTTATCCTCGAAGAAGAGGGGAACGGTGTAAATCAGCGGCAGGAGCAGAACGATCTTGCGGAAGACGGCGACGAGAATGGATTGCAGCGCGCGGCCAAGCGCAAGGAAGGTCATCTGGCAGGCGGTCTGGATACCGAAGATGCAGAGCGCGCCGCAGTAGATGCGAAGCGCGCGTGCCGTAAAGGAAAGAAGCGCTCCGTCGGAGGTGAACATCGAGGCAAAGGCGTTTGGGAAGAGCATAATGGCAGCCCATAGCGTAAAGGAATAAACGAGGCTGCAGCCGAGAAGTAAGCGGAAGGAGCTGCGCACGCGCGATGCGTTTTTGGCGCCGTAGTTGTAGCTCGTGATCGGCTGCGCACCCTGCGCCAGCCCCTGCAGGGGCAGCATTGCGAACTGCATCACGCTGGTCAGCACCGTCATCGCACCGACGGCGATATCGCCGCCGTATTTCAGAAGCGAGGTGTTGAAGCAAACGGCGATAAGGCTTTCGGTGCTCTGCATCACGAAGGGCGAGAGCCCGAGCGCCACGCAGGGAAGCAGCACCGAGGGGGTGAGCCTCATATTTTTTATGCGGATGCGAAGGGCGGTTTTTTTACCGAAAAGGAATATAAGCACAAAGGTGCAGGCGGCGGCCTGGGAGATCACGGTGGCGAGCGCCGCACCGCCGACACCCATACCGAGCGCGAAGATAAAGATCGGGTCAAGCAAAATGTTCATCCCCGCTCCGATCAGCACCGTGAGCATCCCGTAGCCGGCAAAGCCCTGGGCGGTGATGTAGGCGTTCATACCGAGCGTCAGCTGCACGAAGACCGTGCCGATCGCGTAGATGCGCATATACTCGGTGGCGTAGCCCACGGTATTTTCGCTCGCACCGAACATAAGAAGCAGCTCATCCGAAAAGATCAGGAGCGATGCGGTGAGCGCCGCCGAGACGATAATCAGAAATGAGAAGCAAGCGCCGAGCGTTTTCTCTGCCTGCTCGCGCTTTCCCTCCCCGAGAAAGATCGAGGCGCGCGGCGCGCCGCCCGCGCCTGCCAGAAAGGCAAAGGCGGAGACGAGCATAATGAGCGGCATACAAACGCCGACGCCCGTGAGCGCGAGATCGCCGATGCCCTCGATGTGGCCGATAAAAATACGGTCCACGATATTGTAAAGCATATTGACAAGCTGGGAAAGCACCGTCGGCACGGCGAGCTTCAGGAGCAGCCGTCCCACCGGCTCCGTGCCGAGAAACTGTTT
This sequence comes from Clostridia bacterium, assembly GCA_017938425.1. Classification (GTDB taxonomy): domain Bacteria; phylum Bacillota; class Clostridia; order Oscillospirales; family CAG-272; genus UBA1740. Next base: position 4,612 of record JAGBBQ010000016.1, read on the forward strand.
GGAATCGTTCATTTTCTATCCTCTGGGTTCGTAATATAAATATTTTAGCACCAATGAAAAGGAATTGCAATCCCCAAAAAGAAAAAAGTCAGCGCACCAAAAAGAAAAAAAGACGGCTCGCCGTCTTTTTTTCATAATAGATCAAAGCTCGAAATCCTCGGGATCGGGGATGTCGAGCGCCGCGCCACCCTGCAGATAGGATTCGTGCGCATAGATGCCTGCGAGTGCCATGCGAATGCCGAGATCCACGTCAATGGGAGGCTTCGTGTCATTCTTGATGCTCTCAAAGAAGGCGCGCATCATCTTGCGGTCGATCCCAAGGTGCGACTTGCCCTTTCCGTCCTGGAAGGAGGAAACGGTGATCGGTATGTCGATCTTCTTGCCGTGGATCGAGCCGGGCATATCCGAAAATCTTGCCTTGCAATGCGCCTCGGTGCGCTCGGCACTCTTATCCACCTCGATCATACCGCGCGTGCCGTACATCGCATAGTTGTGCGTGTAGCCAACGTATGCACCGAAGCAGATCCAGATGCGGATGACAGCACCCTTCGCAGTCTTGACAAGCATCACGGCATTTTCAACATAAGAATCCTTCTTGTAGGGGTTGTAATGCACGTCAGGCACCATGCAGGTGACTGAGACGGGGCGGTCGTTCATCACGTAGAGCAGAGGGCCGAGGTCGTGCGTGCAATACTTGATCGCAGGGTTATAGGTGCGCCAGTGTCCGTCGTTATAATTCTCCGCCTTGTATTCGCGGTAATCCGTCGTGTGCAAATACTCCGCCTCGGCGTAAACGATATCCCCGAATTTGCCCGCCTCGTACATGGCCTTCCAAGCCTCGATGTAACCGAGGAAGCAGTCATTCTCGCCGCACATATACTTTAAGTCGGGGTGCGAGGCGACCGCCTTCTTCAGTGCCTTTGCCTCTTCCAGAGAGTTGACGGCGGGGATCTCGGAGATCACGTTCTTGCCGGCCTCCATCGCCCGCGTCACAAAGGGCACGTGCATCACGGCGTCGGTCGCGATCACCACGGTGTTGGTGTCGGCCGTGAGAAATTCATCAAAGTCAAGGTATTCCAAAAGCCCCTCAATGCCGAAATCCTTCTTTAACTGCACGCGTGCCTTCTCCACCATCTCGGGGTTCTTGTCGCAGATGGCAACGAGCTCCACGTCCTCGTCAATGATGATGTCGAGCACGGAGCTGAGTCCGCGCCCGAGGCCGACGACACCCAGCCGGATTTTATCGATTTTGCTCATAATTGTTTGCATTATCCTCTCTTATTACGGTTTAAAGGGCACCGTCCTCGTACATCATTGCGCTTGTATCGGCATTCTTCTGTGCTTCGGTGGTTTTCGTTCCCTTCCAAAAAGAATGATAGAGCGTTTCCATAAAGTGGAAGTGATCGTAATAGGGAACGAGCCCTGCCTCGTGCTTTCCGAGCTCCAGGCGGATCTTGTCAAAGCATTCGTATGCGGCATCGTCCTCACCGATGCACTTGTGTGCAAACGCCTTCGCGATCGCCTCCACGAGATCCATATAAAGCGCGAGCAGTCGGATCGAAACGGTCCTGATTCTGTAGATCGAGGTGTAGTTTTCCTTGATCAGTGCGCGCATCTCTTCGACAAGCCCCTGCACGGACTGAATGCGAGAAAGCATTTTCGGATCGTAGTAGAAGTTCGGGCGGCGCAGCGCATCCGTGCGCGAGGAATATGCGTAGGGAACGGCCTTTGCCATTTCGTCAAGAATGCGCTTGACCTCCTTATAGCAGGGGCCGTAGGCGGTCTTGAGGTAATCCTCCTCGAGCGCGTCGTAATCGGCGCTCGCGTCAAACATCGTTCTCGCGTAGGAATAGACCACCATACCGTGAGGGAAGAAGTGACGCTGCGAGCCGTCCTGAATGAGGCCGTTCACACCAAAATCCTTATAGACCTTCACGTCCTCGTTCACGCGGCGCGCGAGCTGCAGACCGCTGATATCTCCTACGTGCGCCGACCAGGAGTGATACTCGAAGCCGATGATCGAGCCGTCGAAGATCTTCTTCCACTCGGCAAGATAGGCGAAGTTTGCATCCATATCGCGCGGAACGTCGTTCTGGTTTTTGTTGCGCTTATAGGGCGCAACGACCGGCTTCGGCATATCGGGGGAGCGCAGGGTGCGCGCGTAGGTGCGGAAGATGGGCGCAAAGCAGAGCGAGAAGCGCTTCGGGCACTGGATCCTCTCCTGCAGCGGCGCCCACATCGTGTCGGTATAAGCAATAAATACGATGCGCGTGTCAAGACCCTCTGCGGTGAGCCTTTCGTCGATCTCGTTCATTGCCATCAGATAGAAATCGGCGGGGTTCAGCTTCTTACACTCCTCGCACTCGCAATGGTTATAGGAGCCGTCTGCCAGCCATACGTGAAGAAAGTCCACGTTCTGATGCTTTCTTGCATATCCGACAACGCTGTCGGCAAAAAGGGAGCGCGCCTCGGGATTCGACATACAGAACTGCGTGTAATAGCCCGAGCCGTGGCAGATGCCTCTTTTTCCGTCGATCAGAGCGGTGTACTTATAGTTTTCCTCGGGGATAATCTTGTTGCGCACTCTTTCCGAGCCGGCAGGCGCATCGTCCGCGGGCACGCCGAAGGCGTCGAGGATAAAGCCGTGGCCGACGTCGTGAAGCTGCAGTCCGCGCAGATTGATCTCTGCCTCCATCTGCCGCTTCCACTGCAGCACGGTGTCTGCCGTAACGGGCTCTGCGGGGCGGTTTTCCTCGTTTCTTCTGTGCTTATAGTAATCGTTCCAGTACTGCAGCGGGATCACGAATTCGATCAGCGCGAGATTCATACCGAGCTTCGGTGTGAAGTCGATGTAATCCAGCATCTGCTTCTGCTCGTGCGCGGTCGCCGTGCCCCAGCCGCGGTAGCGGCAGGAGGGAGCGTGACGGTATTTTACGGGCTTGATATTTTCAAGCGGGATGAATTCGCCGTCGGGGCCGGGCATCAGCCATCGGCAGCCGTTCTGACGGAAGAATTCGTAAACGGCAAGCAGGACCGAGCGCGGATTGTCGCCCGCAATGATGCCGCCCTCCCCGTCCGTATCGATATAGAGAATATCGTCAAGCACGGTGTCCTCCGCATCGGAGGTGTCAAGCCCCAAGTCCTGCATAAGACCGAGGCGGAAGCCGTCGGTCGCCTCCGGCGCGTAGCGTATCTCAATGTGGCCGCATTCGGGCATCATCATACGCAGATATTTGCGCAGCTCGTGCGCCGCGAACATTACCGTTTCATTCGTGTTCAGTGTGTAGATCTTAAACATAATAACCTCTTTTGTAAACAATATTTTTCAAAAAATCTTTAAAATGCCAGAAGAAGAACGGCGGCCACGCCGAGAATAACGCCTACGATCTGCTTTTTTGAGTATTTTTCCTTATAAACGAAAAGTGCCAATGCGAAGGTCGCAAGCATACCGAGTCCCGTTTTCATGGGGGAGACCACGGAGAGCGGCAGCAGCATATAGATCACGAGTGTCAGAAAATTCTTCGCGCCGTTTGCGATGCCTGCGCCGATGCCGTAAAGGACGCCGTGCTTTAAGAAGCGGGCGAGCTTGTCACGGTCGAGGATGAGGCCGATCACGGCGAGCAGGAGAAACGAGCCGCCGATCGAGATGATCTGAAATTCCTTCGAGCAGGTGTCGTTGAAGCGGATCTGCTGCATTCTCGTGAGGATCGCAATAAAGCCGTTGGCAACAAGCGATATCGTCACGCATATGAACCACTTGAGGGAAACGCCCTTTTCGTCCTCCCCCTTCTTCTTGTAATTGATCAGCACCATGGCGGCGAAGATCATTACGATGCCGATATAGGTCGTGATCCCGGGCTGCTCGTTCAAAAAGAAAATACCGTAGAAGATGGAGAAGAGGAGCGAGAAGTTGCTGATCAGCCTCGTCAGCCCGTAGGGGCCGCATCGGTATGCCAGAAAGGAGGTGTAGAAGCCCGCGCCGAAGAGAAATGCGTTCAGGACGGCGATGGGGATCATCTCTATGGGCGCGTAAAAGCCGTCCGTGTCGGTAATAACGAAGAAAAGCGTTGCAAAGAGAGCAACGATCGCGTTCATCAGCATACCGCCGCTGCCGTGCTTTTTCGCATAATTGCGAACCAGCACGCTTTCGGTAAGGTTGAGAAGCGTAAAAACGGCGATCAGTAAATATCCGAGCATAAAAGAGCCTCCGCGTTTGATCTGCTTCTATTGTAGCACACTTTTTTTCGTATGGAAATAGAAAATTCCCCGAAGAAACAGAAAAATTCCCATATTCTATTGCGTTTTAGGGAAATTGATGGTATGATGAAGGCGTAGAACTGTAAAAAAGGAGACTCGCTATGCGCGATATCTGCACCACGGTGAACGCGCCGTCCCACATCGGCGGCATCCGCTTCAATTATTTCGTATATGAGATGGAGCTGCATAAGCTGCCGCAGCCCTTCTTCCATTCGCATTATTATCTCTATCTCTTCGTCCTCGGAGAGGGGGAGGTGCGCGTGGCGGGAAGGAGCTATCCCGTGCGCCCGGGCACGCTCGTGCTCGTGCATCCCTGGCAGCTTTTCTCGATCGTGGAGACCAAGCAGGAGCTCACCTATCTTTATATCTCGTTTATGGGAGATGCGGTCAGTCACATCCTTCCCGATATCGGTGCAGAGGAGCCGATCACGGTCTATCCCGGGCACGAGCATCTTCTGGATTATTGGATGAAGTCGATCCGCCGCATTCAGGAGAGAAACGCGCTCTATATCACCGAGTCGGTCTTTGCGCATACGCTTTCCTATCTTGCGGTCGCGGGAAGCGAGGGGGATGACCGAAGCCTTGTTTCCATAAAGAATTATATCCAGGAAAATCTTTCCGACCCGGAGCTGACGCTGCGCGCCGTCGCAGGCATCTTCTTCTATAGCGAGAAATATTTTTCCGCGCTCTTTCGTGAGAAGATCGGCATCCGCTTCACGGATTATCTCAACGACCTGCGCATCCATCACGCCCTGCGGCTGATCGACGAGGGGGAGAGGAGCGTTTCCTCTCTTGCCTCGGCCTGCGGCTTTATGAGCGCCTGCTATTTTTCAAAGGTGTTCAAGAAGGTGATGGGAAAAACGCCCGCCGTCTATATGCGTGAGCATAAAAAGGAAGCGCGCGAGGATGATTTGCAGCAATAAGCAAAAATTTAATATTGTACAAAAGAGAAAAAAGATTATTCAAATACATCCGGTCAGCCTTGTGTTATAATGAAAGAAACAACCGAAGTGGAGGAGATATATCATGCGCATCGATCCGTTTTATGACCGCCAGCCCGCCCCGGGCTTCGTTGAGGATCTTTCAAGCCCCGTGCACGCACGCGCACCGCTCGGCTTTGGAGGCAGATCCGACGTCCGTGCGGGTGAGGTGTCGGCGCTCGGCGTATATCTTGCCAATGAATTCCCCGAGGGAAAGGCGCTTCTTGAGACAGCGTACGCGGATTTTTCCGCCTTTCTCCGTGTCACGGGCATCGGCGGTGACCGCTATCCGATCCGCTTCGTGAAGGCGGATGTGGCGGGCAAGGAGAGCTTTCTTCTTACCGTTCGGGAGGACGGTGTGACCGTTGCCGCGGAGGAGACCGAGGGCGTGCGCCGCGCGTTGGTCTGCATAGAGGAGGAGATGACGAAGCGCGAGGGCGCATTTTTGCCGCTCGGCGAAATAAGGCGTAAGCCCTATATAAAAACGCGTATGACACGCGGCTTCTTCAGCCCCACCAACCGCGCCCCGAAATTCGGAGACGAGCTTCTCGATGCGGCGGAGTATTATCCCGATGAATATCTGAACCGCCTTGCCCACAACGGTACGAACGCGCTTTGGATCTATACGAGCTTCCGCGCGCTGATCGATACCCCTGTATTCGAGCAGAATAAGACGGAGGTCGCCGCCCGCATCCAAAAGCTTTCGCGCGTTGTGGCGCGCTGCGCGCGCTACGGTGTCAAGGTGTATATCTTTGCCATTGAGCCGCACGGCCTCACGGATGAGGAGGCCGCCTTGCATCCCGCGCTTCTCGGCGGTAAAAGATCGAACGGCAGGCACCCCATCTGCCTGCGCGCACCCGCCGCGCAGGAATACGTGATCGGCGCGGTGGAGACGCTTTTTCGCACCGTGCCGGATCTCGGCGGCCTTATCAGCATCACCGCGGGCGAGCGGACGACCGCCTGCCCTTCGGTTCTCGGCTTCACGGACTGCCCGCGCTGCAAAGCATACGGCCGCGGCGAAAACCTGGCCTTCGGCACGGATATCATTAAGGAGGGCATTCGCCGTGCAGGCACGGGCGCAGAGTTTGTCAGCTGGACGTACGGCCATCGCTATTGGGCAGAGGAGGACGTGCGCGAGTACGTAAGCAAGGTCCCCGCGGATGTCTCTCTGATGCAGAACTTTGAGGACGGCGGCGTTAATATCCAGCTTGGAAAGCCGCGCATCGCCTGGGATTATTGGCTCTCCTACGTCGGCCCTTGCGATAAATTTATTCTCACAGCCGAGGAAGCAAAAAAACGCGGTATAGAGATGTGGGCGAAGATGCAGGTCTGCAATTCGCACGAGCTTGCCACTGTGCCGTATATCCCCGCGCCGGGCATTCTTTACGATAAATATAAGAAGGCAAGAGAGCTTGGCACTACGGGCATTATGGAGTGCTGGTATTTCGGCAATTACCCCTCGCAGATGAGCCGCGCCTCGGGGGCGCTCTCCTTCCTCGATCGCTTTGAAAGCAAGGAGGCGTTTCTTCTCGAGCTTGCGGCGGGAATGTACGGGCAGAGCCGTGCCGCTCGCGTCGTCGCCGCCTGGCAATGCTTTGAGGAGGGCTATAAGAATTATCCCACCAACGTGATGTTCAATTACTACGGCCCGATGCATGACGGCGTGGTCTGGAAGCTTCAGCTTCTTCCGAAAAACAATCCGCTCTCGCGCACCTGGCTCTTGCCGGATGTACCGGACGGAGACCGCATCGGAGAGTGCCTCTTCCGCGGTCATACGTTAGACGAGGCGATCGCCCTTGCCGCACGCATCAACGAGTGTTGGCAAAGGGGGCTTGATCAGCTTTCTCTGCCCGAGAGTGATGAATTTTCCACGCTCGCACGCGCACTCGGCGTTCTCTTCTCCTCGGGGCATCATATCCTTTCCTTTTACCGCTTGCGCGCTGCGCTCGGTAAGGGCGAGGCGGACGGCAAGGAGTGCCTTGAAAAAATGCGAGCGCTCGTGACGGCGGAGATGGAGAATTCCGAGAAAATGATCGCGCTGTGCAGGGCGGATCGCCGCCTCGGCTATCATTCTGAGGCAGAGGGCTTCAAATTCTTCCCCGAAAAGCTCTCGGATCGCATCGAATGGCTGAAAAGGCTTCTCGCCGAGGAATTTCCCATCGTGGAGCGGCGCATAAAGGAGGGCAAGGTGCCCCTCGGCTATTACTATGCGGAGGGCGAAGAGAGCCATCGCATCGGAAGCGGTGAGATCGTCTTGGATGATAAGCGTTCCTTCCGCGTAGATATGACCGACGAGGGCGTATGCACCGCCGTTGTCTGCCCGCTCGGCGAGACCGTGACGCTGAACTACGAGTTCGATCTCTTTATGCCTGAGTGCGGCATCGTCGTCAGCGAGCGGCCGATGTACCTGCACGGCGAAAGCCTGGATCGGTATCCCCCGGGCATCGGTCTTGCGTCGAGTGCCACCTCGCATCAGTCGCTCTTTGGCGAAGGGATCGCAAAGGAGCTAAAAAAGCACCGCCTGGAGAGGGAGGTGCTTGAGGACGGCTCCGTGCTTTACCGCATCTATACCGCCGTCCCGACGGAAAAATGGGATCGCAAAACCGCGATCAAGCTTCGCATCACCGTCGGCGGTAAGAAGTGGATCGCATCCGCCGATCCCGTCATCACCCTCGGCAAGGCCGATGCCGTGGCGGATGAGTACGGCTTTCTGGTGCCGTAAAACACTTTTTAAAACAAAAAGCGCAGAGGATCTCTCTCTGCGCTTTTTTATTCTTATAAGCCCTCGCCCGCGCCTTTTCTGTATTCTCTCGGGCTCTTTCCGAGTGCCTCCTTGAATCTTCTGCGGAAATACGCCGCGCTCTCAAAGCCCGTGGCGTCCGCGACCTGCTCGATCGGCATATCGGGGTAGGCAAGGAGCAGCTGCTGGGCGCGCTCGATGCGCAGGCGGTTTTTGTATTCCACGGGCGTCTCGCCGAGCTGCCTTCGGAAGAGAAGATAGAGATTCGGCTCGCTCATATGGCAAAGAGACGCCAGCGTAGCGGCAGGGGTGTCCTCGTCAAGATGCGTGCGGATATGATCGGTCGCGGGGGAGAGGCGGCGATCGTTTGCGGGCAGGGGCGCGCGCTTAAGATGCGGAAGGATCGAGGAAAGAGCGGCGTAAAAGATCGAAAGCGCCATCAGCCGATCCTCGGTGCTTTTTTCAAAAAGACGGTAGGCGCAGAGCAGATCCTCGGCAAGATCTTGCGCGTTTTCGATGGAGACCTTTTGCAGCGGCAGAGTTTCCGGATCGCAGAAGCCTGCCATCGGTTCGAAGTCAAAATGCACACTAATGTATACATTTTCGCGGGTTTCTCCCCAAAAGGAGCGATATTTCGCCCCTTGCGGAATAAATAGGAGATCTCCTTTTTTGATGCGGTGCTTTTCTCCGCGATCGCTTTCAAATACCGCCTCGCCCTCCAGCATTGCCGCGAGAAAATAGCAGGGGCGCGGTGCTTTCAGAAAATCGAAGCTTGCTCCTTTTTCTGTCGAATATTTGAAAATGCGAAAAAGTGAAAGATGTGTGAAATGCTCGATCTGCATTTTCGGCCTCCGCTTTGTGGATTATAGGATCGTTCTCTTTTTTTATATTATAATCTATTGTCAGCAGAATGTCAAGATGCTACAATAGGCTTATAATCAATCAGCGAAAGTGAGGCACTTTTATGAGCTTTCAGAATAAGACCGTCATCATCACGGGCGGCGCATCGGGTATGGGCAGGCTTTCTGCCGAGTGCTATGCCGCCGAGGGGGCAAACGTTGTGCTCGCCGATATCAACGAGCAGGCTCTGATCGCCCTTTGCGACAGCATCAACGAAAAGGGGCAGGGCAGAGCCATCTATTCGCTCTGCGATGTCAGGAAATATCCCGAGGTAAAGGCAACGGCTGACCTGGCTATTGAGACCTTCGGATCCATCGATATCCTTCTCAATTTTGCGGGCGGCTTTGAGCTTCGTATGTGTAACTGTGATAAGCCCTTTCCCGATACCCCCGTCGAGGTCTTTGATTGGGGTATTGACGTCAATCTGAAGGGTCCCTTCTATTTTGCGCACGCCGTATGTCCCCAGATGGTAAAGCAGCACAGCGGCGTGATCGTCAATCTCGGCTCTGTCACGGGCGAGGAGGGCTCGGGTGCGGGTATGGCGTATCCCTCCGCGAAGGCGGGTATAATGAACGGACTGACGAAGTCGATCGCGCAGTTCGGCTTTGCGCATAACATCCGCTGCGTCTGCGTTTCTCCCGGACCCGTAATGACGCGCCCCGCTATGGCAAATATGAAGACGGGTCTCGGCCGTGCCGCCGAGGTCAGAGAGGTCGTGGATTTTATTATGTACCTTACCTCGGATAAGGCGTCCGCGATCACGGGCTCGAACCATTTTATTGACTGCGGCCGCATTGCGATGCCGCGCCCGTAAGGAGGAGAAAAAATGAAGCCTTCGTTTGTGAATGCGACGCGCCCTCTTGTCGTGGGAATGACGCTGAAGCGCACCCCGAATGAGGCGATCTATGCGATCAAAAACTGTGTCTACGCAGGGGCGGACGCTGTGGCGGTCCAGCTTTGCAAGATGGAAAAGCAGTATAAGACCAAGGAGGAGCTCTCCCGCGTGTTTGCCGCCGCGGCGGGACGCCCGATCTACGTTACGGATTATCGCTGGAACGAGAATGCCGAGCGTACCTACGAGGAGTGCGCCGAGGAGCTTGTGATGGCAATGGAGGCGGGCGGCACGCTTGCCGACGTTCCGGGGGATTTCTTCTGCGAGGATAAGGAATATCAGATGACCGATAACGAGGAGGCGATCGGAAAGCAGATGGCTCTGATCGACCGCCTGCACGCTCTCGGCAAGGAGGTTCTCATGTCCGCGCACGTGCTTCGCTTCCTGCCGGCAGAAAAGGTGCTTGAAATTGCAAAGGAGCAGGTGCGCCGCGGTGCGGATATCGTCAAGATCGTCACGGGCGCAAATAGCGAGGAGGAGGAAATGGAAAACCTTCGCATCGCCGCGCTTCTTAAAAAGGAGCTCTCGGTTCCCTTTATCCTCCTGGCAGCAGGCACGCACGCGAAAATTTTGCGTATGATCGGTCCGTGCTTTGGCTGCTTCGGCGTTTTTGCCGTGTATGAGCACGATAGCAATGCCGTCCTCACGCAGCCGACGGTCGCCGCCGCCAGAGCGGTGCTCGATCACTTCGATTATCTGCCCGACCTTGCGGTCCTGCCGTAAAGCAAAAAAAGATCCTCTGCCCGTCACCGCTTCGGAAAAAGGCAGAGGATCTTTTTGAAAATTGTAGAAAACAAAGAATTGGTACGGTGAAGGAAGTCGAAAAAGAGAAGATTTAGTCAAGATCGCTCTTCTTGAAAACGCCAAAGGCACCGTAGATATAGCCGCCGCGGAGCATATGCTGCTTCACCGCCTTGGCGAAGGAGCTTTTTTCGGGCAGCGCGGGGACGGGCGTGGTTTTGCTGCAGAGGAATACGTATTCGTAAACGCCGCTGCCGTCGCTCTTGATCGGCGCTCTCTCGTAGCGCGCGCCAAAGCGCGTCAGATTCGTCTCTCTTCCGAGAAGGGAGGGGATCTGCGGATCGAGAAGCCAGCTGGTGCAGACGAAGGCCTTTACCTCTCCGAGGCATTTTTCCACGATCTCGCCGCCGCGCTTCAGATCGTGCGCCGTGATCTCATCGGTCATCGGTTCGCCCGAGGGGATATGCACGCTGATGACCGCGTCTCCCTTGGTAAGCAGCCTTGTGCACGCGCTCTTTTTCAGGACCTGCCTCTCGTTTTTGCAAAGACCGTTTTCCACCGTAAGACCGATATAGGCATCCTCGGTCTCGGTGAGGGATGCGTCGAATGCGCCCGTCTCGTCCTCGCAGCCCGCCGCGCCGAGCACTCTGCCCGAGCGGTGGAAGCGCCCTGCCGTCGGCATCAGGCGCACGCCGTCCTTCGTATCAAAGGCATCAAAGTCACCGCTGTAGGTCTTGTATTCGAGATTGAAGCGGCCGATGCGAAGGATCCTCGTATCGAGGAAGTTAAGCATCCAGAAAAAGTAGCCGCCCATACCGATATGGCCGTTGAGGTTAACAAAATCCTGCGTCTGGTTTTCAAACATGCAGGCGGTGTCATGGGTAACGTCCTCGGGAATGCCGCGTCTCTTATGCTCTTCGTACATGGCGGGAAGCTCGGCAAGCAGAGGAAAGATCGGAAGCGAATCGTAAAGCTCGCTCTTATCCTCGGCTCTCGGGCGCGATACGGCTTGCAGGAGCGTGCGGTCGCGCTTTTTGAGGATCTCGTGCAAAAGATAGGCGTAAAGCAGGTTGTCTTTGTCGAGAAGAAGCGTGTCGCGGATGCGCGCAAGCTCCTCCTTCATATATGTATACACGCCGTATTTTTCAAAGACGAGGATCTCTTCACCCTCGGCGGCAAGGCGTGCCTTCGCCGCCTCAAAATAGGGAAGCACCGTCGCCTCGTCGGGCGTAACGGCGAATTTTTCAAAAAAGCTTTTCATTGTAAGTCCCCCTTGGGTTATTTTTTAAAGCGCCCGAATACCTCGTTCACCTTCTCGAAGCTTGCAAACGAGCCGGGATAGCGTTTGATGATCTTCATCATATCGCCGATCTGCTTTTTGCGGATAATGCAGATCAGAAGATACTTATCCGTGTGAGAATACATACCCATCACCTGAATGCGCGTTACGCCGTGGCGCAGACGCTCCATCAGCTCTGCCGCAAGCTCCTCGGGCTTGTCGGTCACGATCTCGAAGCGGTAGCCGTTCTTCACGCCCGAGAGCGCGTAGTCCACCACCGTGTTGGCAACGAAAAGGTTCAGCAGCGTGCAGATCACGGGCGTGATGCGCATGCCGTAAACGAAAAAGGAAATGGAAACGACGCTCGCATCCATTAAAAAGGAAAGGTACGCGATGTTGGTCGCGGGGCGCGCCTTCTTGATCAGTGAGGAGATCGCGTAGGTACCGCCGCTCGCGCCGAAGCGCCTCAGCATCAGGGAAAAGCCGATGCCCGAGATAATGCCCGTCGCAAGGCAGGCGAAAGCGATCTCAAAGTCCGCGCCGTTGTTGGCGAGTGAGTATGGCCTCGCCCCCAGCATCCCGAGCAGCTCCGCGGAGAAGGACTGCACGCTCATATAAAGAATGAGGATCAAGCCGAGCCTGCGGTTGACGAAGATGGAAACGAGCACGAAGATCGGGATGTTGAATATCAGCATCAGAAGCGCCCAGGGAAAGCTTTTTCCCGCCGCCTCAAGGAAATGGAAGGTCATCGTGGCCAGACCGCCGACGCCGCCGGGCGCAAAGCCGTTGCTGTTCTGGAAAAAGAAGTAAGCGAAGCCGACGATAAGACCCGCGACCGTCGCGGTGAGCAGATCGCCGATTATGGCCTTGGCCGAGTTTTCCTCCGTAGGCTTTGCGGGCGCTTTTTTAAAAAGTGTTTCCATACTATCCCTTTCAAACAATCAAAATGTAAACGATCATTTGCAAATTATATCATTTTTCTGATATGAGAACAGATCATTTCAAGCGCGACGGGGTTGTCCCCGCCGCCGGGAACGATGATGTCGGCAAACTTTTTGTTTGGCTCCACAAAGGCATCGTGCATCGGCTTGACGGTGGTGAGATACTGATCGATCACGGAGCAGAGCGTGCGCGCGCGCTCCTCGGTATCTCTTAAAATGCGGCGCAGAATGCGCTCGTCTGCATCGGTGTCAACGAAGATCTTGAGGTCGAGCCTGTCGCGGATCCTTTCGTCCGAAAGGATCAGAATGCCCTCGAGGATCACCACGCGGCGCCACTCCGTATGAAGCGTATCGCGCCCTCTGTTATGTACTGTATAATCGTAGATCGGCACGTCGATCGCACGGCCCTCGCGCAGCATATCGAGATGGTGGCAGAGCAGGTCGGTCTCAAAGGCGTTCGGGTGATCGTAGTTCTGCAGGCAGCGCTCCTCGTAGCTCTTTTCGGACTGATCGAGATAATAGCTGTCGTGCGCAATGAGGCAGGCATCCTCGCCGAAGGCCTCGCACAGATGCCTTGCGAGCGTCGTCTTTCCGCTTCCCGTGCCGCCCGCGATGCCGACGAATATGGTTTTCGTGTTATTCATAAGCCACACTCCTTTACCCACATTGTAGCATACTTTTACCCGTTCGTCAAGGAAATTCGTTCGGCATCGCGGGCATTTTTTGTCTTTTGTAGAGATAACCAAATTTTTGCGCGCTCGCCCCTGCCGTTTTATTTGAAAATAAGAAAAACACCTTGAAAAAAGAGCGTGGATATAGTACAATAAAGAAAAACGATCACGGAGGCGTATGTATGTATTCGCAAAAGGCCTTGGCCGATAATATCCGCTATCACCGCGTCCGTCTCGGGCTCTCGCAAAGGGAGATCGCCGAGCAGCTGGATGTTTCGGTGCAGGCGGTCTCCAAATGGGAGCGCGGTCTTGCCGCCCCCGAGCTGTTTGCTCTGTGCGGTCTCGCGGGCGTTTTCGGCGTGAGCGTGGATGCGCTTCTCAGCACCTTTTCCGCCTCTGCGACCGCACCTGCCTTTATCGGGGTGGATGGCGGCGGCGGGAAAACCGAGTTTGTTCTCTTCACCGCATCGGGCGAGGTGCTCGGGCGCGAGCTTCTCTCCGCCACGAACCCGAATACGGTCGGGATCGACCGTACCTGCAGCGTGCTGAAGGAGGGGATCGATAAGCTGCTTCCCCTGGCGCGCAACGGCGTGAAGGGTATCCACGTCGGCATAGCGGGTATACCGAGCGGATCGAGGCGTGATTATGTCGCGCGCTACCTGAAGGATACCTATCCCGCGGTCCTCTCGCGCGTGAGCGGCGACGCGGAAAGCGTGGTTGCCTGCTGCGACGGTGCGGAGCGCGGCATCTTTGCCACGGTCGGTATGGGCTCCTGCGTGTTCGCCAAAACAGAGCAGGGCACGCGCGGCTTTGGCGGCGGCGGTTATCTCTTGGATGACGGCGGCTCGGGCTTCGATATCGGCAGAGAGGCAATGCGTGCGGTTCTGTATGCCGAGCAGGGCATCGGGGAGAAAACGCTTCTTTCCGAGCGGATCAACGAAAGGCTCGGCGCGCATTTTCTCACGCGCATCACAGAGCTTTACGGCGGTGCGCCGCGCTCGATCTCCTCGCTTGCGCCGCTCGTGTTTGACGCAATGCGCGCGTCAGATGCGGTGGCGAGTGGCATCGTGAAAAGGAGCTTTGAGACCCTGGCGGATCGCATCACGCTCGCAAGGCAGCTTACGAATGCGGGGGATACCCTCGTTTTCAGCGGCGGGCTTCTGAACGTATCCGAGCTTTGGATGCCGATTTTGCTTGCGCGCTTGCCCTATCACCCGAATGTGATCATCCCGCGTCTGCCGCAGATCTTCGGCGCGTGTCGGCTGGCGCTAAGCGCGTTCGGCGGCGGCGCCGTTCTGCCCGAGGGGCGTTATCTGGAGGAATACGAAAGACTGAAGCGAAGCCAATCGGTCTTCGGCCGATCTTGAAAGCAGGAGAGTATTATGAAAGCAAGACTGACCTACACGGGAGAGCAGTGCGCGATCGCGCTTGAGAATGAAACGCTGATGCCCGTAGCATATATGAGCTATGCACCGCTGAAGGAGAATCTCGACGAAATGAAGCGCATCGGCGTGCGCCTTTTTATGTTCCCGATCTACGCGGGCGACGAGGGCATTAATATGGAAAGCGGGCTGCGCCCCCTCTACGACGGCTTTTTCAAGGGCTACGGAGAATACGATTTCACCGTAGTGGATGAAATGCTTTCGCGGCTGGCTCCCACGGGGAAGGAGGACGTGTTCGTCATTCCGCGCATCTGTCTTGAGCCGCCGATCTGGTGGCAGAGGCTGCATCCCGAGGAGGTTGCGAGAGATAGCCGCGGCGAGGCGCAAAGAGAGTGCTTCGCATCGAAAAAATGGCTCTCGGATATGACGGTGGCGCTCGAGGCGCTGATCGACCATCTTCGCGCATCCAAATGGGCAGAGCGCATCATCGGCTATCATATCGCCGCGGGCGGTACCGAGGAATGGGCGTATCAATGCCGATACGATCCGCAGTATTACGATTACAGCGAGGTGAACCTTCGCGCGTATCGGGAATTTCTGAGGGCGCGCTACGGTAGCCTTGCGGCGATCGCGGCGGCGCACAAAAAGGATTATAAGAAATTCGAGGATATCCGCTTTCCGCATCCCGTCGAGCGCGAGTATGCAAAAAACGGCTACCTGCGCGATCCCGATACGGAGCGTGCGGTGCTGGATTACTACGATTATCACAACGAGAGCGTGGCGGATGCCATCCTCTATTTCTGCCGTGAGGCAAAGGAATATACGGGCGGCGAGCAGCTCGTGGGCGCCTTCTACGGCTACGTGTTCGCGATGCCGCAGAACTTCAAGGGTCTGCACGCGCTCGGCAAGGTGCTCGCCTCTCCGTACATCGACTTTCTTTCCACCACCAACTGTGGCGCGCATTGGAGCTTCTCCTCCGCCGTCGAGAGCGCAAGGCTGCATAAGAAGCTCTGGATGTGCGAGGGAGATATCCGCACCTGCCTCTCTGCGGGGATGGGAAAAAATCTTGCCCATGCGATGCCCGATAACGATTATTATGACAGCGCGGTCTGGCACGGCCCGGAAACGGTGAAGGGAAGCGTGGATAAGCTCACGCAGGCGCTTGCGCGCATTGCCACCGCATCGGTCGGCATCTGGTGGTTCGATATGTTCGGCGGCTGGTTTAAAAACGAAGAGATGCAGCGCGTCATCGCGCGGAGCATCCCTCTGCTTGCCGAGCAGAAAAACGAGCTCTTTGTCACCGAGGTCGCCTTCGTCGTGGACGAGCGCGGGCATAAGTATTCCTCGCTCGATGCACGCTCCCTGCTTTATGCGACGCGGGAGCTGACCGAAAATATGGAGCTCGCGGGCTTTCCCTACGATAATTATCTTCTTTCGGATATCGCGGATCCCGCGTTCCCCGCGGATAAATACCGTCTGATCATTTTCCTTGCCGCCGTCGATCCTGCGGATCGTGAGCTTTCCGCCATTGCCGAAAAGCTGAAAAGGGACGGAAAAACGCTTCTGTTCCTCGGTAGCAGCGGCGCGCACAGCGAGGCGCTCTGCGAGTTTTCTCTGGAGGCAAGACCCGAATATACGGCAAAGAAGGCAGACTTCCGCGGCGAGGTGTATCCGAAGCACCCCACGCCGGCACCCACCCTCGTAAGAGAGGAGGGCTACGTGCTCTCTCGCTTTGAGGACGGTGCGCCCGCCGTGCTCTGGAAGGCGTGCGATGGGTATCACGCGGTGCTCTCGCTGCCGCTGGCTATGCCGTCCTCTCTGCTGCGCCATATCGCTCTTCTTGCGGGCGTGCATCTCTATAATCGCAAGGGGGATGCCGTATTCGCGGGCGGTGAGTATATCGGTCTGTGGGCGAAGGAGAGCGGCTACCGCCGTATCTGCTTGCCCGAGGCGGATCTTGCAGCGACGGACTTTATGACGGGCAAGAGCGTCACGGTCAACGATCGGTTTGTGGATTTGTGGATGGAGAAGGATGATATGCGCCTTCTGCATTTTGAGAGGAAAAGTAAATAATTATTTACAAATACAAACAAAAAGGAGAAACATTATGGAACGTTATGCTTGGAAGGCGATCCTCCTCGAGGGGAAGAAGGAGGAGTATGTGCGCCGTCACGATGAGATCTGGCCGGAGATGAAGGAGCTGCTGAAGGCCGCAGGGATCAAAAACTATTCGATCTGGAACGTCGGCAACGATCTCTTCGGCTACTACGAGTGCGAGAAGGGCATCGAGTACGCGACGCGCGTGCAGGCCGAGAGCCCGATCGTGGATAAGTGGAACGAGTATATGAAGGACGTTATGGTGATGCCGCTCGATCCCGAAACGGGCGCGCAGCCGCATCTCGAGGAGGTCTTTTATCTCGCGTAAACGAAGAAAGCAGCAGTGACCGCGGTCACTGCTGCTTTCCTTTAAAGAGCGGCGAGCTCTCTGTGCATCAGCAAAAGATAATCGTTCGGGAAATCGTGATGCACGAAGGGATACATTTCGATGCTCTTTTCGCACTTCGCGTGGTGGTACGCCGAATAAACGTAGGGTGGCAGGCAGATCGGGTCCGCAAGTGCAAGGCAGAAGGAAACGGGCACCTTTAAGAGCGAAACCATATTGACAATATCAAAATACGAAAGCGTATCCATCACCGCATCCGTCTTGTCGGGATATACGCGCAGGTAGGCGTGCGTAGAGTCAAAAACGCCGCTGCCGCTCTCGGTCCTCTCCTTCAGGCAGCAATAGCTTGTGACTATGGAATAGCACTTCGCGGACCTGCCGCTCAGCGCGGAGGCCGCGATGGAAAGTGCACCGCCCTGGCTTACGCCGGCAGTCACGATGCGCGCAGGATCCACCTCGTCGAGTGTTGCGATCACGTCCATTGCACGCACGGCATCGAGATAAATGTTTTTCAAATAAAACTCATTTTTATCCAGAACGCCTCGGGTCATCAGTCCGCCCATGCGGTCGCCGCTTGTGTATACCGCCTTGTCAACACTCGTGCCGCCCTGCGAGCGGACGTCCATCGCGAAGCAGCATACGCCGGTCGCAAGAATATCGTGATGAATGACCTTATATCCGGATCCGCCGTGGAAAAAAGCCACGCAGGGAAGCTTTTCGTTCTCCTTGCCGACAGGGCAGGAAAAATACGCGTGGATCTCGGTGTCATCGTGTGTATTAAAGGTGATCTCGTAGGTGGTGAAGGTTTTGTCATAAGGAAGCGATAGCTTCTCTCTTTTCACAACGAGCTCTTTTTTTCTGAGATCCTTTACCGCCTCTGTCCAAAAGTCGGCAAAATCTTCCTTTTTTGTTTGTGGGAAAATTTGTTTTTTCAGCGCTTCTTCTCTTTGTGCGACATATTTTGAATCCATGTTATTCTCTCCTTTTCCGAGATTATTGTTTGATTTACGGTTTTATTATAGCATACCTCAAATGAGAAAATATTGCAAAATTATTTTTTTATATTGCAAAAATAATATGGGTATGCTAAAATTTTATTTAAAAAGATCACCGGCTGCTCCCAAAAGACGTATTTTGCGGAGAAGCAACAATAAAAAATGCCTGCGTTTTTTCGCAGGCATTTTTTATCAAAGAGAGAAGTGCGCCCTTGCGTACTCCGCCGCCTTTTTTATGTCGGCAGAGGGGTCGGCGCCGGTCTCGCGCTCAATGGTAAGGAAGCCGTCGTATCCGATCTCCTTCAGCGCGGTAATGTAAGCATCAAAGTTCACGTCACCCTCACCCACGGGGGTTTCGATGAAATAATCCGCAACGTTGAGTGCCTCAATACCGCCGTCCGCAAAGTGATTGTAGATCTCGAGCGGATCGGATCTTTGGAGCATTTTTCCGTCCTTGAGATGCGTATGCACGATTTTTTCCTTGCAAAGTCTGACAGCCTCGGCGGGATCCTGTCCCGTAACCATCACGAAGTTGGCAGGGTCAAGGTTGATGCCAACGCCGTCGCCCGCCCTGCAAACGAAGGCGTAGAGCACGGGTGCGGTCTCGGGGCCGGTCTCGATCGCGAGCGTTACGCCTTTTGCGGCGGCGTAAGCACCGCATTCCTTCAGCGCCGCGAGCATTACCCGATATTTTTCGCTATTCTCGTCCTCGGGGATCACGCCGATGTGCGTAGTAACGACATTCGTGCCGAAGGCGACCGCGAGATCCACGATGCGCTTCGTCTTTTCGATCCTTTCGGGATTTTCTTCCGCTCTTTCAAAGCCGTGGCCGCCGAGGTCGCCGCAAAGCGCGCTGACGGTGAGGCCGTGCTTTCGGAGGAGCGCCTTATATTCGCAGAGCTTCTCTTCGTTTCCGAGCAGCGCGTCGGGGCAGATATCACCGCCGACGGCGTACATCTGGATGCCGTCGAGTCCGAGCGCGCCCGCAAGCGCAATGCTCTCTGCCATCGGGCGCTTAAAGCAATCGCTGATAACACCAAGCTTCATATTCTCTTCCTTTCTTTATCCGAGTGCGGCAAGATTCACCGCCTTGCCCGGCGCTTCTGCCGCAAGGAGTGCGCCCTCGCGCACACGCATTGCCTCTAAGGTCTCCTCCTTCGGGAAGGGAAGCGCGCCGCCATCGAAGAAGGTGAGGATCGCCTCCAGCAGGGAGGGGAAGATGTCGGAGATGATATTTTTATGCAGATCGCCCTTTTCGCCGTGGGCGTAGACCGAAAAGCCGAGGCTCGGCGCATAGACCATCGCGCCCGCTCTGCCGTCGGGATAGGTAACGGTAAGATGCGTCTGCGAGCCTACCTTTTCGGCACTTACACTTTCTGCCCCCACGCCGAGCGTCTTAACGAGCATCTCGATCATATGCACTGCGTATTCGGGCAGATTTGAGCCACCGCCCGTGAACAGGACGTCCGTAGCGCCCACGGCACCCGCAAGCTCGCTTGCGTAGCGAAGCGCGGAGGAGGAGAAGAAGGGCGTTCCGTATTTTTCGCCGATCGCATAGATCTTCTTGGCGGTTTTGTAGTCGGGAGCAAAGGTTTTGTCAATATAAGTTGGCTTTTTATGCTTTAAAACCGCCTCGGCAAGGTGCAGATGCGCCTCGGGATTAGAGGGGGCAAGGATGATGATCGCATCACTTTTTTCACAAAGCGCATCGATCGTGTCGCATCTCTCGACGCCGAAGTCGCGGCACCACTCTGCCGTGCTTCTTCCGTCATAGGGCGAGACGTCCACCTCCGCGTAGGCGTAAGCGAGCTCGTAGGGGAGCGAGAGCTTCCTCGCCGCCGCCTCGATCCAGGCGGGATAATTGTTTGCGTGCCACTCGCTGATATAGAGATCCACGAAGCCGATCTTCTTTTTCTTCATCACAGCACGACCTCCTTTTTCGCCTCGGAGGATGCGTAAAGCGCGTCCAGCAGCTTCATGCTCTCGAGAATATTGTCAATATAGTTGCGGTCCTTAGCACCCGTGCGTACCGCATCGATGAAGCCGCGGTCCTCGGCGGCGTGCTGACCGGGGATCTCGTGCTCGGTACGGATCCTTTCCAGCGTCTGCCCGTCAAACACGGTAAACTGGCCGCCGTAGGTGAGTCTTGCGCCCTTCTTGTCGCCGAGGAAGTCGATGTACATACCGTTGCCCTCGTCGATGTTTTCCGCCCACGCGCCGTTGAAGGAAATGCTTGCCTTGTCGGTGCGGATATAGCCGGAAACGAAGTCATCCACGTCGTTGACGCCGTTTTCCACGTTCTTGGTGTCCTCCGCCCACATGGATTTATATTTGTAGCTCTTCATATCCTTTGCCATCTCGCAGTAAGCGTCGCAGGTCACGTTTTTAGGCTTGGCACCGCCGAGAACGTAGAGGATCAGATCCAGAAAATGAATGCCCCAGTCGATCAGCACACCGCCGCCGCTCTGCGCCTTGTTGGTGAAGTCACCGCCGAGGCCGGGGATCGATCGGCAGGCGCGGAAGGAGCAGTAAACGTGGTAGATATTTCCGAATTCGCCTTTGCGGTTCATTTCCTCCAGCAGCTCCACCGAGCGGTTGTAGCGGTTGCAAACGCCGATGCTTAAAAGCTTGCCCTGCTTCCTTGCCTCCTCTGCCATCTCCACGGAGAGGGGATAGTTGACCGTGATGGGCTTTTCGCACATCACGTGCTTGCCCGCCCTGAGCGAGTCCATCGTCACGGTGTAATGCGCGTAGTTGGGGGTGAGCACGAAAACGGCGTCCACCTCGGGATCGGCGAGCGCCACCTTATAATCGGTGATCGCGATCTCCACGTTGTCGTATTTTTTCACGGCGGCCTCCGCCTTCTCGGGGATGATGTCGCAGACGTATTTGATGCGCACGTCCTCCATCAAGGTGAGCGCGGGCAGATGCGCGTTCTGCGCGATACGGCCGCAGCCGATGATTGCAACGCAAACTCTCGTATCCATAATGAAAGTCTCCTTTTTTTGCCGCGAGCGATCGCGGTTTTTCTGCTTTTATTGTACAGCGTTTCTTAGTGGGAGTAAATACCCTTACTTTGGGCGGATTTATCATTTTTTTGGATTTTTGGCAAAAATATATGTTTTTTAGGAAAAATATCTTAGTATTTTCTTGACGCAGCCAACCGTATGGTATATAATGAAGAAAAAGGAGGGATGAAGAATGAAAAGCACAGCCCCCGTCCCCTCGGGGCAGGGCCGCACCGAGGGCTGCTACCATCTGAGTAAGAACTTTTTCTCCTCGCCGAGAGCCTTCGGCAGCGTGCAGCTCGTGCAGATCGGCCGCCTCTATTGCAGATCGGACACCGCCATAGGGGAGCACGCGCATATCCATTGGTTTGAATTGACCGTGGTGAACGCGGGCAAGGGCACCGTGTATACCGACGGTGTCGGTGTGCCGGTCGGCAGGGGGGATATCTATCTTTCCTTTCCCTGGGACCATCACGCCATACGCTCGGATGCAAGCGAGCCGCTGAAATTCGATTTCTTCGCCTTCGCGACCGACGATAAAGCGCTTCTTGCGGATCTTTTGCGTATCACCGAGTCGCATATTGCCGCCGATCGGCGCGTTTTCCGCGACGAGACGGTCGCCTCGCTCGTTTCCTCCGTCATCGCGGAGCTGGATAGCGGCGCCTTGCACGCCGAGGCTCTGCTTTGCTCGCTGCTTTCGGCGGCGGTCATCCGCGTGATCCGCGCCTTTCTCTGCGAGCGCGAGAGCGAGGCACCCCGCGCGGCCGCCGAGTCTGCCGATGCGCTCTGCTACCGCCTGATGCACTATATCGATACGCACATCTATTCGATGGATTCTCTTGCCGAGCTTTCGGAATACACGGGCTATAACTACAGCTATCTCTCCGCGCTCTATAAGGCGACCACGGGGGAGAGCCTATCCTCCTATTACCGCACCCGCCGTCTTGAGACCGCGCGGCTTCATATTGCGGAAAATCTTCTCTCCGTCACGCGGATCGCGGAGCTTCTGCGCTACAGCTCGATCTATACCTTCAGCCGCGCCTTCAAGGATGCCTACGGCGTTTCGCCCGAGCAATACCGCCGCGCCACGCTTTCTTTTACGCCCTGATCCTTCGTGGGGAAACGCCGTATTTTTCACGGAAGAGCTTGATAAAGTAGCTCACGTCCTCGAAGCCGACCTCGTAGGCGATCTCGCTCACCGAAAGAGAGGTGCTGCCGAGAAGGCGTCTTGCATCCGAAAGCCGCAGCCCGTTGCAGTAGGCGCGCAGCGAAACGCCTGCGCTTGTCTTGAAAAGATGGCTGATGTGCGAGCGGCTGCGATGGAAAACGGCAGCCAGCTCGTCGAGGGTCACGTGGGTATGATTTTCCGCAAGGTAGCAGAGGATCTGCTTGAATTCGCCCTCCGTTTCCTCCGCCGTGCTTTCCAGATATTTCTCGAGCATCATACAAAGCGGCGGGATCAGCGTATCGGCCGGTGCCTGCGGCGGGCTTGCTTCCGAGAGCCTTTCGTAAAGTGCGCCGTCGTAGCATTCCCCCCTTTTCTCCGTCGGGCGGAAGCCGCTGACGGCGACGAAGCCGCGGATCGGCTTTGTCTCGCATCGGACGGGATAAGCAAGCTCGAGAACGCCGCCGTGGCAGGTATGGAGAAGCGAGTCCTTCCCCTCGAGCCGCTTGAGGATCTCTCTTTGGTTCTGCATACAGAGCCCGTGGCGGCCGCTCGCCTTCACGAAGCCGCAGTAGGGATGGCTGTGCAGCATGAAGCCTGAAAGCTCCGTGAGGAGCGCGGTGCAGATATGCGCGTGCGATTCGCGCGAAAAATGCACCGAGCAGAGCAGATGGCATTCGCCCGAAAGATATTCGAAATAGGATCGGATGTTTTTTAAAAGCTTCTCCATTTTTTTGCACTTTCTTTATATTATTTTGCGTTTTTCTTATAGAAAATAGGAAAAAGATGTAATACAATTATAAACGAAGAAAACCTTTCTGTCAAGGAGTAGGATATGCTGACAACAAAAAAAATAAAGTGCGATCTGTGCGTGATCGGCGGCGGTATCGCCGGTATGTGCGCGGCGATCTCCGCCGCGAGAGAGGGAGCCTCGGTCGTCCTGATGCAGGAGAGGCCGGTCCTCGGCGGCAACGCATCCTCTGAGATGCGTATGTGGATCTGCGGCTCTTTCGGAGAGAATAACCGTGAGACGGGCATCCTCGAGGAGCTTGCGCTCGAGAATATGTACCGCAATCCCTCAAAGAGCTACCCCCTTTGGGATACCGTGCTTTTCGATTTTGTGAAAAGAGAGAAGAATATCACCCTGCTTCTGAACTGCACCTGTATGGATGCCGCGGTCGAGCACGGAGAATATCCCGACGGGCGCGATACGCGCATCAAGAGCGTTAAGGGCTATCAGATGACGACGCAGACCTTCTTCACCGTCGAGGCAGGATGCTTTGCCGATTGCTCGGGAGACAGCATTCTCGCGCCTCTTACGGGCGCGGCCTTCCGTATGGGAAGAGAGGGAAGAGACGAGTTCGGAGAGAACTGTAAGGTTGAGAAGGGTGACGATATGACGATGGGCATGTCCTGCCTGATCGGCGCAAGAGAGACCGAGCGCGCGGTGCCCTTCACACCCCCCGCCTTTGCAAAGAAGCTGACGGAGAAGGACTTTTACGGCCGCTGCCCCGATCCCTATGACGATGGGCAGAATTTCTGGTATCTCGAGCTCGGCGGTGACCGTGACTCCATCCACGATACCGAGCAGGTGCGCGACGAGCTGATCGCCCTCGCCCTCGGCACGTGGGATTACGTAAAAAACAGCGGCGCGTATAAGACCGATACCTGGGACGTGGATTTCCTCGGCTTTTTGCCCGGCAAGCGCGAGTCCCGCCGTATGGTCGGCGAATATATTATCAAGGAGCAGGATCTGACGGGGAATACCGTGTTTGAGGACGAGGTCGCCTACGGCGGCTGGCCGCTGGACGATCATTATCCGGGCGGCTTCTATCATCGCGGCGAGCCGAATACATACTATCATCTGGCGCCTCCCTAGTCCATCCCCTACCGCGCGCTGTATTCCTCCCACGTGGAGAACCTCTTCTTCGCGGGCAGAAACATCAGTATGACGCACACGGCGATGAGCTCGGTGCGCGTGATGGCGACCTGCGGCCTGCTCGGCGAGGCGGTCGGCCGTGCCGCGGCGATATGCGCGGAATATAATATCACGCCGCACGGAGTCTATAAGGATAAGGAAAGGCTTGCCGAGCTGCAGAGGCGCCTGATGGCAGGGGATTGTTTCCTCCCCTCGAAGCGCCGCGGGATCGCGCCGCTTTGCCTTTGCGCCGCCCTGCATGCGGAGGCAGAGATGCTTCGTAACGGTGAGGACAGAGCGCATAGGCTCTACGGCACGGATGAGGGCAGCGCCTTCTATCACGCCGCGGCGGGCGAGCGCATCACCTACCGCTTTGAAAAAAGCGCCCTTTCCCGCGTGCATATCGTCTTTGACAGCGATCTCAACCGCAACACGCAGGAGGGCTCGGTCGTAGACAGAACGCACAACACGCGCATCTTAAAGCGGCTGGACAGCCCCGATCTTCATATGCCGAAAACGCTCTGCCGTGAGTTTTTGCTCATCGGCTCGCTGGACGGCCGCGAGACCGAGCTTCTGCACGTCAACGAGAACCGCAAGCGCGCCTACGATCTGAAGCTCTCGGGCGAATACGATAGCCTCACCCTGATCCCGCTTTCGCTTTGGGGAGAGGGAGAGCGCATCCCTGTCGTTTCCTTCGATTTTGCATAATAGGGAGGAATTATTATGATGACGGTATATAAAATTTCGGCGGCCTCCGCGATCGACTTTGCCGCCGAGGAGCTGAAGCGGTATCTGCGCATGATGATGCCCGAGGCAGGGCAGATCGCGGTGCGCTATGACAGGGAGGCGAAGGAGGGCTTCCGCCTCGGTCTGCTTTCCAATCTCGGACTCGATGCTTCGGACGTAGAGGACGGGCATCTTGACGAGATCCTGTATGCCGACTGCGACGAGCGGGGCGGCATCCTTGCGGGCAACAATCCGCGCGCCGTGCTTCTTGCGGTGTACGAATACCTGCGCGCCCAGGGCTGCCGCTGGCTTTTCCCGGGTGTGGACGGAGAATATATCCCCGAGCGCACGGGGCTTTCTGCGGTCAACTTCCGCATCAAGCCCTCCTGCCGCTACCGCGGCTTTGCGAACGCCACCGCCGCCTCGCAGCAGACGAATATGGAGCTGATCGATTTTTTGCCGAAGATCGGTATGAATACCTTTATGTTCGAGTTTCGCATCCCCACCTATTATACCGACCGCTACTACAATCACGTGAACAACGAAAAGAACCGTCCCGCCGAGCCGGTCACGCCGCGCCAGATCCTCGCATGGAAGCGCAGCTGCGAGAGCGAGATCGACCGTCGCGGCCTGCTCTTCCACGACGTGGGGCACGGCTTCTGCATCGACGCCTTCGGCATCGATTCCTCTCTTGCGTGGTATAAAAGCGACGAGAGCCATATTCCCGAGGGGGCAAGGCAGTATCTTGCAAAGGTCGGCGGCCGCCGCGGCTTCTTCGAGGGCGTTCCCATCAACACGAATTTCTGTATGTCAAATCCCGCGGCGCGCGCTCTTGTGGCGAAAAATGTGGCGGATTATGCCGAGAGCCATCAGAACGTGGATCTTCTCCACGTCTGGCTTGCCGACGGCATCAATAACCATTGCGAATGCGAAAAATGTAAACAAAAGATCCCATCCGATTGGTATATCGATATGCTGAACGATATCGATCGGGAAATGACGGAAAGAAATATTCCGACGCGGATCGTCTTTCTTGCCTACGTGGATATCTCCTGGGCGCCCGAGCGGACCGCTCTTATAAATCCCGACCGCTTCGTATTTATGCTCGCGCCTTTCACGAGAGCGTATTACGACAGCATTCCGAAAAAAGGCGTGAACGCGAAAAATCCGCCCTACGAGCGCAACAATATTTTCCTCGCCTCCACCCTGGAGGAGTATCTTGCCTTTTATAGCGATTGGCGCAAAACGTATAAAGGAACGGCCTTTGCCTTCGAGTATCATTTCTGCTGGGCGGAGTACCGCGATCTCTCCTCGCTCGGAATGGCGAAGCTGATCGGCGATGAGGTGCGCCTCTATAAATCCATCGGCATCGACGGCGTGGTTGAGGACGGCGATCTGCGCCCCTTCCTTCCGAACGGACTTCTCCTCTATACCCTCGGTCGCACGCTCTTCAACGTGAATACGCCGCACAGGGATATCGTTTCCGACTATTTCTCGCATCTTTACGGCGAGCATCATAAGGATTTTCTTGCCTTCTTTGAGAAGGTCGGCGCGTGCTTTGACTGGAAATATTTCTCCGGCCTTGGCTCGGAGGATGCGCGTGTCGGCAAGTATTACAGCCCGAGGATGGCAGAAAGGCTCGCGGCGGCGCAGCCCCTCATCGAGGAGGGAAGAGCGCTCGTGCGCGCGCACTATAACGCAGAGCGGCGCGTGCAGACGGTCGCGGTCCGCCTTTTTGCGCATTACCTCGATCTTCTGGAGAGCACCGCGCGCGTGATGGCGAAGAAGGCCGCGGGCGAGGATGGCGAGGCGAAGGCGCTGCTGCTTTCCTTTGAGGAGGAATTCGGCAAGCGCGAGTGCGAGCTGGAGCGCTACTTCAACCATTGCTTCTTCTTCTCCTACCTTCGCTGTCTCGTGATCACCCATGCATCCAAGCTCGATCTCGTTCTGAACTGAACGCACGGAGATCCGCCCTTCTGCCGCATCCGTTCCCTTTGCAACCTTTGGTTGAATGCCTCCTTTTTGTTCCGCTTTTTTACTGTTTTTTTGCAAAATCAACGGTCTTTTTCGCTTTTTCAACCGAAAGTGGAAAAATTCAACCAACCGATGGTTGATTTTTCCGTCGCTTTATGGCAGAATAGAGTCACAATCAAACATAAAAAGGAGACCAACGCAAATGACACTTGGACAAAAGCTTTCCGCATACCGTAAGGTGGCGGGTATGACACAGCAGCAGCTGGGCGAGCTGCTCAACATCAGCGCGCAGGCGGTATCAAAATGGGAGAACGATCAGGCGGAGCCGGACCTTGCCACGGTGCGTGCGCTGGCGGATATCTATAAGATATCGGTCGATACGCTCCTGAATGCGGAGGACGTGCCCGTCGCACCCGCAGACGAGGGCGCGCACGCAGAGGAGAATGAAAGGATAGAAAAATCCGAGACCGTGCTTCCCATCGGCTATTGCAAGAATTGCGGCATCGCCGTGGGAGAAGAGAACCTCGGCGCGGATACGCCCGTGATCCTTTGCAAAAAATGCCACGAGGCAGAGAAGCTCGCCAAGGCGCGCGAGACCGTCGCAAAGCAGCGTGCGATCGAGGAGCGGCAGAGGCAGGAGCAGGCGGTGATCGCCGAGAACCGCCATAAATGCAAAAAGCGCTTCATCCTCAGCACCGTGATCGCCGCGATCGCCGCGGTTCTTTTCCTTTGTATTTATATCGGCGTCTCGGAGGAATTCAACTTTTTCGTTGCCCTGATCGGCATCTACGTGGTCTTTGCCTTCGCGAGCTGCCTCTTTTACGACTGCCTTGTGCAGGAAGTCGTGGTCAATTGGTTTGAGAAGAGCTTTCAAGCCCCGGGTCTTATCATTACGCTGGATATGGATGGATGTCTCTTCTATCTCGGTATGAAGCTGATCTTCTGGGTGATCGGTCTGATCTTCGGTCTCGTGGCGGGCACGATCGGCGTGCTGATCGGTCTTGTGTGCGCCCCCTTCAACTATCCGTTCGTAATGCGTCAGCTGAGACGCGATTACAAAGAGGGTGTCGAGTGCGACCTGCTTTAAAAAAGCGGATGGCGCATTTGGGCGCAATCGAAAATGACCGAATTATGTTTTTCACGCGGCGTACCTATGTACGCTTCTTTCTCGTCAGTCGGCAATTTGCGCTCTAAATCCCCCTATCCCCTCAGAGCATTCGAGGGCAGCTCAAGTTTTTTGAACTTGAGCTGCCCTCTTTTTTTTATTTTTATACGTCGTATTTTGCGAGGATCTCGCTCGGGGTCTTCCGCAGCAGCGTGAGAATGGGCAGCGTGCCGAAGAAGAGGCTGATCGCAAGCAGGATCAGAAGATCCGCGCCCGCAAGCCAGAAGGGGTAATAGAAGACCGCGTCGGCAAACGGCGAAAGACGGAAGCAAAGCGCCATAAAGAGGCTCGTCACGAGATATCCGACGCAAACGGTCAGCACCGTCAGCACCGCCGCCTCGGTGAAGAAGCGGAAAACGAGATTCTTTTTCGAAACGCCGATCGCGCGAAGCACGCCGACCTCCTTGATGCGTCCCATCAGCGAGGAGCGCATAATGAAGTACATACAAAGGCTCATCAGGGCGAGAAGCACCGCCATCGTCACGAGGTTGGTCACGATCGAGGATGCGCTTTCCGCCATCAGAGCGGCGCGCACGGCGCTCGGCGCGATGATCGCCTTGTAGGAATCGTTCGGGTCCTCGAGGTCGGAAAAGGCGGTCGCCAGCCACGCCGCGGTCTTGTCGGGATCCTCGGAGTGGATCACGGTGTAGATCGCACTGTCGTAGTCGATATAGCCCGGCCACATCTCATCCTCAAAAAATTCATTCGCTGCCTTGTAAAATGCGGAGGGGTGCGTCTCGCCGACGCGCTTGGAAAGCGAGATATAGTCCGCATCGCTCACAAGGTAGGTGACGTTTGTGAGACCGTAGGCGTTGTAGGCGGAGTAGAACTCCTCCTCGTAAAGCGAGTAGTAGGGAAGAAGGTTCTCGTAAGGATCGGGCAGGTCGGCGCAGAGCGTCGCAACCTCGTCCTTTTTCGGGTAGCTGCCGTTTATTTCCTTGTACTGCATCGCCTTGAAGTAGGACTGCTCCATATAGCAGTATTTTGCATCCTCGATGCCCTTTTCCATATAAAGCCAAAGATCGATATCGTCATCGCGGAAGGGATAGATCTCGGAAAGGTAGGCCTCGATATGCTCGTAGTAGTAATCGCAGTATTCGAAATAATGCTCATTCGTGAGCGCGGCGAGTGCCGTTTTGAAGGCGTCCGTCCCCTCGGTGAGCGAGGGATCCTTTGCCTTCAGCATCTCTGTAAAATACGCTTCGGATGATAGTTTTGTAGTGCTTTGTTTACTTAAAAACGAATTATAGTCATCATTTTCGCGTATCTTGGTCACCTTGAAGTCCATACCGCGCAGCTTGATCGTCTCATTCAGCTGCGGCAGGGGATCGCTGCCGACGTCGAGCTTTACCATCAGCGTTGCCTCTCCGTCCTTCACGCTCATACCGAGGCTTGAGGCAGGCATATAGTAATAAGAGTAGAACTCCCCCTTCACGACCTTTGCCATGGCAAGCTCGGAGAGGTAGACCGCGCTCTCGTCGTTCTCCACGATGCCGCCGATGCGCAGGCTCTTGCCCTCCACGAAGTGATAGTAGGAGATCAGACCGATCAGATCCTCGTATTCGGTGATATAGCCGAGCGTGGATTTTTCAAGCAGCGCGTCCGCCACGCGCGAGGTGATGAGGATCTCCTCCTGCATAAGCCCCTCGCGCTTGCCGGCGAGAAGCTTCAAATTCTTGGCAAGCGAGTCGCCGAGGCAAACGGCGTTCGTCCTGAGCCCACTCTCATAATCGAAGGGCGGCTCGAAGGTCTCGAAGCTTGCCGTACGGAAGTGAAATTCCTCGTCCCCGTCGGGGAAGTAGCGCATCAGTCGGATATAATCGATACCCGTCTCCGCCTCTCCGACGGCGGCGTTCAGCTTCTCGGAAACCGCCGCCTCGGTGGTATAAACGTAGAATACGTTGTGGTTATATGCGTTTTGTACCTTGGAAAGATCGCCGAACGCCCTGCCGAAGATCGCGCTCATAAAGACGAGCATTGCGGCAAAGAGCGCCATACAGGCGCGCAGACCCCGACCCCTCTTTTTCCGGCTTTGGAAGCTTCTTTTGTAGCCGCTTCGGATCGAGGAGCGCAGGGTGAAGAGCCTGCCGTAGCGCGTGCCCTTCACGGGAGGGAGCAGCGACATATCGATCCTTCTTTCCGCATTCTCCTCCTTGGCACTCTCCTTGTAAACGCCTTCGATTAGGCGGATCTCCGCCGAATCGTCGAGAACCTGCACGTCGGGGGTATCCACGCGAAGATACACCTTTCCGCCTTGGTTGACAACGGTGATGTGAAGCGGCTCCTGCGGCTTCTCGCCGTAGTAGGTGAGAGAGGCGCTCTCATCCTCGAGCGTATGCTCCGCAAGCTCGCCGAGGAAGATGTGATTCTTGTCTCTTGCCACGTAGCCCTCGGCCGCGGCGTTGCTCCGCTCGCCGACCACGCGCCCGTCCGAAAGCTCGATCACGCGGTCGCAGTAGTAGTCCACGAGGCTCTCCTCGTGCGTTACGAGCAGGACCAGATGGTCGCGTGAGATCTCCTTCAGAAGATCCATGATCATCACGGTGTTGCTCTCGTCGAGATTTCCCGTCGGCTCGTCGGCGAGGATGATGCGCGGATTCTTCACGATCGCGCGTGCGATCGCAATGCGCTGCTGCTGCCCGCCCGAAAGGGTATCGGGGGAGCGCAGGGCGTATTTTTCCATCCCCACGTTGGCAAGCGCCGCCATTACGCGAACGCGTATTTTTTGCGCGTCGGTCATGCCGCAAAGCACGAGCGCCGCCGCTACGTTGTCGTAGCAGGTCGCGTCCTTGTCGAGGTTGTAGTTCTGGAAAATATAGCCGATGTATTCGTTTCTGAGTGCATCGGTATTTTCGCGGATGCTTTTGCCGTCCACGGTGAGAGAGCCGCTCATAAAGGTGTCAAGGCCGCCGATGGTGTTGAGCAGCGTGGTCTTGCCGCAGCCGCTCTTGCCGAAGATGGCAACCATGCCGCGCTCGGGCAGATCGAGGGTGACGTTGTTCAGCACGTGGATCTCGCTCTCGCGCCCCTTATTATAAAACTTTTCAAGCCCCTGAATGCGGATCATGCGGCGTCACCCCCCTTCAGTGCGCGCTTCACGCTTTCGCCGAAGAGCCTGCGGATCTGCGATCGCGTGGTCTTCAGCGTGAGCAGCAGCATGCCGATCGCGATCAGCACGTACTGCCAGGCGTAAAGATAGGTGAAATACAGATTGAATTTCGGTGTTGTGTAAATGAGCAATGCCGCAAGCGCGACGAAGAGAAAGGCGGGGATGAGGCAGATCAGCATACGGAAATACATACCGATGCGGATGACGCGGACGGGAATACCCATCGAGCGCATGATCGCCATATCACCCTTGAAGGCGTCGAGCATTCTCGCGCTGCAGAGATTGATAAAGAACGCAAGGAAAATGATGAACAAAAGCCAGCCAAAGCCGATGACCGTTGCCGAAAGCAGCGTGATCATAGCCTCCTCGCCGCTCATCTCGTAGGTCGTATCGGCGGGCACGGCGATGTAGCCCTCGGCGTGGATCTTATCCGCCGCCGCGTGCGCCGCTCTGTTATCCTCGAAGAAGAGGGAGGCCTGCAGGTAGGAGCGCGAGAGCACGGCGTCGGCGATCTCGGTGAGCAGCTCCTCGCTGATAATGATGCCGTCCGCCCTGTATTCCGCGCCGAGCATGCCGATCTTTGGCCGCTCCATCGTGATATCCGCCTCGGTGAAGCGCTTCGTGTAGTCGTATGACTTTGCGCTTTCTCCTAAGGTGTAATCGTATTTATAGTAGATAGAGGTAAAGGAGAGCTCCGTGTGATGCTCTCTTCCCGCCTCGGTCTCTGTGCCGACGTAGTTATGATAGCCCTTGCTGTCGATATAGAGCTTATCCGCAGGCATATCGAAGGAAACGCGCACATCGGAAAGCTTGATCTCGCGCTTCATAGCGCCCTCGCCGTCGGTAACGCGGAGGTAGAGAGAGCGGTGCGCATTTGTGGAGAGAAAGGAGATCGCAGTCGCCGCGCGGAAGCCCTCCTCGGTGAAGAGGCATTCGGCGGGGAGGTTGTTATCCACGAAGTATTTGCAGCCGACGAGGGTGTAGGCGGTATCGCCGATCAGTATCTCGGAGAGCTTCAGCTCCCGCTTGCCGACGGTGTCGCGGTATGCGATCGGAAGATAGAGAAAGACCTCGCCGCTCTTCTCCGGATAGCGGCCGACGATGTCATTGCCGTAATCCTTTCCGAACAAAAAGCTTGCCGAAAGGTATTCGTCCTTCTGTACGCCGGGGATCATAACGGAGATAAACTCGCCCTCGTCAAGCAGGGCGTCATAGTGCAGATAGCCCTTCGCGCCGTGCCTTGAAGCGAGGCTCGCAAGCTCCGCATCGGTCAGGATCTCGCCGCTCTGCTTTGCAAGCACGAGCCGCCCCTCGATCGGCGTGAACATGTATTTTTTATCAAAAAGCGCTCCCGCACCTCCGAAAAGCGAGGTGGTAAGATAGATGCCGAGCGTGCCGATGATCATCAGCAGGCAGAGGAAGAAGGAGAGCTTCGGCTTCGCGGTGAAGATGTCAAGGCCGAGCAGCGCCCCGTGGCGAACGGCGCGCAGGGAGCTCTTTTTATGATCGGCCTGCTTCTCAGTCGCCGTAGCCTCTTCCCAACGCTCGGGCGCGCGCAGCTTGTGATCGAATTCCACCGCACCGTCGAAGATGCGGACGTGCCTTGTTGCCTGCTCTGTCACCTGGTCGAAATTATGGGTGACCACGATCAGAAGCTTATCCCTTGAAACCTCGTGCAGAAGCTCGATGATCTCGCGCGAGGTCACCGAGTCGAGGTTGCCCGTCGGCTCGTCGGCAAGGATGATGGGGCTGTCCTTGGCGAGCGCACGCGCGATCACGGTACGCTGCTTCTGTCCGCCCGAAAGGCGGCTGCCCTTATGCCTTGCGTGCGAGGCGAGACCCACGCGGCGGATCAGCTCCATCGCTCTTGCGCGGCGCTCGCGCCTGTCCTCAATGTGCAGAAGCGCAAGCTCCACGTTCTGAAGCACAGTGAAGCTGTCGATAATGTTATAGTCCTGGAAAA
Organism: Clostridia bacterium; assembly: GCA_017938425.1. Taxonomy (GTDB): domain Bacteria; phylum Bacillota; class Clostridia; order Oscillospirales; family CAG-272; genus UBA1740. Next base: position 37,861 of record JAGBBQ010000016.1, read on the forward strand.
TAAAGGAGATGTATTTTTCTCTGTAGTCCTCCCATTCGGGCTGCAGATAGTGCGAGGTGCTCTGCCCCTCGATGAGAAGCTCGCCCTCCTCGTAGGTGTCCATGCCGCTGATCACGTTCAGAAGCGTGGATTTTCCCGAGCCGCTTTTTCCCGTGATGGCAACGAATTCGCCCTTATCGAATTCGAGATTGACCCCGCGGATACCAACGGCAACGTTCGTGTCGGAAACGTAGATCTTTCCGATATCCTTAAGCGTTAGAAGCGCCATATCGTTTTTCCTTTCATAAGGATAGAATGGATATAAAGATAGTATAGCACGAATATATGTCGAATTCTTGAATATTCGGAAAATGCAAGAAATATTGGCAGGGGAGAGGAAAGTAGCCGGGAAATGCAAGAAATATTGGCAAGAGAAAAGCGGCCGTGGGCTTGCTTTGAGTCCCTGTTCGCTGCAGTCAAAAAAGAAGAGACACTCGCGAGGCGACTATATTTTCGAGCCGTACTCTAATGCGAGCCGCTTGTGAAAGCGGTGCTTCGCACTACGTTTTGCTTATGCAAAACGCTCGCAGAGCAATTCGCATTCGCTCTCTTGCAAGCGAGCTTGCAGATACGCTTCATTTAATTATCGGAGAACCCGATGGATAAAGAAACAAACAAGTAGACGGTAGTTAGAGAAGCATATGAAGCTATGTCAACTCGCTTCGCGAGGTTTTAAATAGGGACTCGACCTCTCGCCGCGAACTACGCGGCTCAGTCAGGCGCGGCTCTGACAGCCCACTGGGCTGTCATTCACTCCCGCGCCGCTTCGAGTCCCTGTTCGCCGCAGTCAAAAAGAAGAGACACTCGCGAGGAGTGTCTCTTCTTTTTTTGGTGCACCTCCGGGGTAAACGAGGGAAAAACAGTTGAGAACTGTTTTTCGCGAAGTGCCCGAAGAAAATAAGGAGTATCGGAAGTGGCTTTAGCCACGCGCGAGGCGACTATATTTTCGAGCCGTCGGAGAACCCGGATTGAACCAAAAAAGAGTGTCAGGATGTTGCTTCGCAACGTTTTGTTAGGGACTCGATTCGCGGCGCGGCCTACGCGCCTTGGTCGGCTGCGGTCGCGGACGTCCACCGGAAGTCCGCTCTGTGCCGCAGCTCCTTCGAGTCCCTGTTCGCCGCAGTCAAAAAGAAGAGACACTCGCAAGGAGTGTCTCTTCTTTTTTTGGTGCACCTCCAGGGTAAACGAGGGAAAAACAGTTGAGAACTGTTTTTCGCGAAGTGCCCGAAGAAAATAAGGAGTATCGGAAGTGGCTTTAGCCA
>JAGBBQ010000115.1 GCA_017938425.1 Clostridia bacterium
CGCTACGGCAACCGTTACGGCGACCCGCCACGGCAACCGCCACGGCAACTGCCACGGCAACTCGCTACGGCTAAAATGCAAAACCGAAATGCTTAATATTGAATAAAAAAAATCCCGTGATCCTCGGATCACGGGATTTTTACTATCAAAGCGCGCCGAAAGATTGTATACACCCTTTTAACTTCTCCGCCAAAGCACTGAAAATTGCCACGGCTAACCGCCACGCGAAACGCTTAATAATTAATTAAAAACAAAAATCCCGTGATCCTCAAGATCACGGGATTTTTACCTTCTGAGCACGCCAAAAGAACGCATACACCCTTCAAATGCCACATCAAACAGCGTAGGGGCGACTGTGCGAATCGCCCGCTTGGGTGAAAAATAAATACCGTAGGGACAACTGCGCGGATTACCTGTTTCACCCAAGAAATGGTAGGGGAGGGGCTTGCTCCTCCCGAAGCCTGAATATGCGTCCCATCTAACCTCAAATAAGGCACCGGCCTCTCATACTTCTTGCAGTGGAAGGAGCCTCCCGTCCCCAATCAATCCCTCCGGGATTGCATGTCCTCCGCGCCTTGCGCGGTATGTAATCAACGCAAAGCGTTGTATGTCATCAATCGCTCCGCGGTTGTATGTCATCCATCCCTTCGGGATTGCATATCACACCTTCGCTCCCTGCTTTTTGAGCCTTTCTCTCAACGTCTGCACATCGACCTTACGCGCAGGGATGCCCATTTCCTTGCCGATCGCGGCGGCAAGACCGACCGCCTCACCCATTGCAATGCAGGTGCCCATAACGCGCGCCGAGCTGTGCGCCACTCTGTCTGCGCTGATGCATCGGCCGGCCATCAGAAGGTTATCCACGCCGAGCGGAAGCAGACAGCCGAAGGGAATATCATATGCCCCCGCATCCTTGATGGTTTTGCGGATATGGTTCGTGCCCGCGCCGTGCACGTCGATCTCGTGGCCGCCCTTGGCAACGCCGTCGGTGCGCTTCGTTCCCTCGGCAACCTCCTCGCCCGTGAGATAATATTCGCCCTTGATCCTGCGCGTTTCACGCACGCCGAGGCGCGGCGCAATGCCGTCGAACACTGCTTTCTCGCAGCCGGGAATATTGTTTTTGATAAAGAGAAAGGCGCTCTTCACCTGCTCCGTGAGCGAAAGCATCGTCTCGCCGAGTGCCTCGCCCGATAAGCAATCCTTCCCACTCTGTCTGGTGGTGTTCACGGTAAGCACCGAGCCGTCCTTCGCATTGGGGTTAAAGGCGAGCATCGAGGTATTCAGCTCGCCTCGCTCGATCGCGCCCTTGAGCAGCGGACCCTTGGAGGAGAAGAAGAGCTTCGGGATCCCGAGGTCGTACAGCTCCTGCGCAAGCTCCCTCGGCGTTTTCTTTATGTTCGGATTTTCGCCGAGGCCGCAGTTCTCGGGATGCTCGAGCGCAAAGGCGAGAAGTCTCTTGGGATCCACGCCGCGGATGTGAAAGACCATCGTCATCGGCTGCAGCTCGCCGTCAGCACCTCCCATCTCGTACGGTACGCCGCACATATAGGAAATATCGCCGTCTCCCGTACAGTCGATATACGTATCCGCCGTGATCAGGATCTGTTCCGTCTTGTTTTTCGCGAGAAGGGAAGCGATGTGTCCGCCCTCGACCTTCACGTCGGTGACCTGTGTGTAGGGAAGGATATCAACGCCGTGCTCTGCAAGCTTTTGCAGCACCACGTAGCCCATCACGGCAGGAGAAACCATCACCACCCAGATATTCCGCCGATCGTAGATCGCGCCGATATAGCCGTCCAGCTTTTCGCAGCCCTCCAGCAGCTCGGTAAGAACGCCGCCGACGATCCATTCGCCCGCCGTAGTAAGGCATCCGTCGATCGGTAAGCCCGAAAGCAGATCGCCGCCAAGCACCGAGGTGCTTTCCACAAGCAGCACCCGAGCGCCGTTCTTCGCCGCACTGATCGCCGCGCTGATGCCTGCCGCACCGCCGCCAACCACGCAAGTATCATATCTCATTTCCTTCATCGTCCCGTCTCCTTTTTTTAGGTTTTAGGTCTAAAATGATTATATCATATCCCAAAACCGTTGTCAACCGTATTGACAAATTTTGCAAAATATGATACAATGGCTTCATTAAAACGCAGGGGAGAACGAAGTTGTCGGATTTTTTGATCGATAGAACGCCCGTGGTCGATAAGGTCTACGGGGATCTGAAAAACAGAATTGTATCGGGAGACGTAGCGCCCGGCGCAAAGCTCGCCGTCCGAGCGCTGTGCGAGTATTACGGTGTCAGCGATACGCCCGTCAAGCAGGCGATGAACCGTCTTGTCACCGAGAAGCTCGTTGAGGCCCTGCCGCACCGCGGTATGCGCGTGCGCCTCGTCACCGCCGAGGATATCGCCGAGGCATTTGAGGTCAGGAAGATGATCGAGCTTTACGCCGTGCCCTTCGCGCTTGCCGCGGCGAAAAACGGCACTCTTATAAAAAGCTTGAAGGAGAACCTCGCAGAGAACGAGCGCCTTGCCGCCTCGATCGGTGAAGGCGGTGAATTTTCTGCCTCGGCCGCCGAGGAGCTGCGTGTGAGCCGCGCCTTTCATAAATTGCTCGTTGCTTCGGTAGGGAATAAGCGCATTGAGGCGCTCTTCGATGCGACCGACGATTGCCAATACCTCTATTATCAGCAGAAAAAGGATAAGAAGGCTGCGATCCTCGCCTCGATCGCCGAGCACCGTGCGATCCTTGACAGTCTGATCGCGGGAGATCCAAGCGGCCTTATCGCCACCGTCCGTACCCACCTCGAAAAGCGCGCCTCCGCCCTCCTCGCCGCCACCCATAACGAGGCGTAAGCCAAGCCTCACGCATGTTTTTGACACGCATCTTTGCAGGGACAACTGCGCGGATCACCCTCTTGGACGAAAAATAAATACCGTAGGGGCGATTCACGAATCGCCCTCTTGGACGAAAAAAATACCGTAGGGACAACTGCGCGGATTACCCTCTTGGACGAAAAAAATACCGTAGGGACAACTGCGCGGATTACCCTCTTGGACGAAAAATAAATACCGTAGGGGCAACTGTACGATCGCCCGTTTGAATGTAAATGTATATCGTAGGGGTGACTGTGCAAACTCTTGGACGAAAAATTAATACCGTAGGGACAACTGCGCGGATCACCCGTTTCACCAAAGAATGGTAGGGGAGGGGCTTGCTCCTCCCGTAGCCCGAAGCTGTATATGCTTGCCGTATCTGACTTAAATAAGGTGTAAGCCGCTCATCATCACAAAACATATCGCTATCACAAAGCATAATTACATCAAGCACATAACAAAAGGCAGAGAGCCGTTACGGTTCTCTGCCTTTGTTATTATCATTTACAAACGGATCAAACACCCGAATATGCGGAGAAGCCGCCGTCAATGGGAAGAACCACGCCGGTCACGAAGCCTGCCGCCTTGTCGGAAAGCAGGAAGAGAAGACCGCCGAGCAGCTCCTCGCTCTCACCGAAGCGGTGCATAGGCGTTGCGGCAAGGATCTTGCCGGTGCGCGCGGTGGGCGTGCCGTCATCGTTGAAGAGAAGGGCTTTGTTCTGGTTGGTGCAGAAGAAGCCGGGTGCGATCGCATTCACGCGGATGCCCGTGCCTGCAAAATGAACGGCGAGCCACTGCGTGAGGTTGGAGACTGCCGCCTTCGCGGAGCTGTATGCGGGGATCTTGGTCAGAGGGCGGTATGCATTCATCGAGGAGATGTTGATGATATTGCCACTGCCTGCCTTCGCCATATCGAGCGCGAATACCTGCGTGGTGAGCACCGCCGCGGTTACGTTCAGATCGAATACGAAGCGGAAGCCGTCTGCCGAGAGGTTGAAGAAGTTCTTTCCGTCTGCCTTCTCGAGGATCTCGGGAGAGAAGGTCTCATCATCCGTCGATGCTCTGGGATTGTTGCCGCCTGCGCCGTTGATCAGAATATCGCAAGGGCCGAAGGCCTTGTCAACGGCAATCTTCGCCGCCTCAATGCTATCCTTTTCAAGGCAGTTGGTCTTGACGGCGATCGCCTCGCCGCCGCTGTTTCTGATCCTCTCGGCCACCGTCTCTGCTGCCGCCTCGTTGAGGTCAAGAAGTGCAACCTTTGCGCCGCAAGCCGCGATCGCCTCTGCAAAAACAGAGCAAAGAACACCGCCTGCTCCGGTGATAACCGCTACCTTGTTTTTCAGGTCAATAGAAAAAGGAAGTTTCATATTTGTCACCTTTCGTTTACATATTTTCACGTTTTCGCGATTTAAGCGCCGTATTGTGCCACCTTGTCCTTTACGGGATGCGGCTTGGAAATTGCGATCCTTTTCTTCAGCTCCTCGTAGAAGAGCGCGTCATCAAAGGGCAGCTCCACGGTCCTTCCGAGCCAGGTGGAGAGAAGCATGGAGTTGGCGAGAATAACGCCGTTGATGCCGTCCTCCACGGGGGCAAAGAGGGTGTCTCTGCCGAGGATCGCGTCCACGAAGTTCTGGCAAACGCCCGCGTGCTGGGAGTTCTCGCCCTCAAGCGGGATCTCCACGGTCTCCTTGGCGGGCGGCGCGTTGAAGGCAATGTTCGTTGCGAAGCAATGCTCGCGCTCGTTGATCTCAAGCTCGGTGAAGTAGAGCTTATCGTTCTCGAAAACGAGCTTACCCTTCGTGCCCGTGATCTCGAAGCGGTTGGTGCCGGGGGCATCCGCCGTCGTGGTGATGAAAACGCCGGTCGCGCCGTTGGGGTATTCCACGTAGCAGGTCACGTCGTCCTCCACCTCAATGTTGTGCCACTTTCCGAAATGGCAGAAGGCATGCACCCTCGAGGGCATCATACCGACGATCCACTGGAAGAGGTCGAGCTGGTGGGGAGACTGATTGTAAAGCACGCCGCCGCCCTCACCGGCCCAAGTGGCTCGCCAGGAGCCGCTGTCGTAGTATTCCTGCGTGCGGTACCAGTTGGTGATGATCCAGTTGGTCCTCTTCACGTCACCGATCTTACCGCTCTGCACCATCTCGCGCATTTTCTTGAACGCGGGGTTGGTCCTCTGGTTGAACATCATAGAGAGCTTGGTCTTAGCCGTCTTGGCTCTCTCGAGCATCTCCTTCACCTGCAGGGTATAAACGCCCGCGGGCTTCTCCACGATGCAGTGGATGCCTGCATCCATCGCCGCGATCGCAAGCTCGGGGTGCAGATAATGAGGCGTGCAGATGATCACGGCGTCCACCTTGCCCGATGCCATCATTTCCTTGGCATCCGTGAAGGTCGCAAACTTATCGCCGAATTTTTCCTTGGTCGCCTCCATCTTTTCGGGATTGATATCGCAGATGGCGGTCACCTCGCCGTCCTTGATCTTTCCGCTTTCAAAGTTGCCGATGTGATTCTGAGAAATATTGCCGCATCCGATGATGCCGAATCTTACTTTTTCCATCTTCCGTTCTCCTTTTTATATCCGCCCTCAGAGAGTAGCTTTTCCAGCGCCTTCACCGCAAAATCGAAGGACTCGGTATTGTTCTCAAAGGAATACTTGCCCTTCAGCTCGTGCGTGTCGATGCTCTTAAAGGCGGTGAATTCGTTGAGGTGGGGCTCTAAGGTAAGCATCACGGGCGCATCCGTTGCCTCGTTGATCATATCCAGAACGCGAAGGATCTGCCCCTCGCCCTCGCCCGCAGGCAGGATGGTCTGACTTTCGAAGTGCGCATCCTTGATATGCACGTAGGAGAGGTAGGGAAGCGTCACGCACGCGCCCTCGTAAGCGTCCGCGCCTGCCATCACGTAGTTGGCGGGGTCGAAAATACTGCGAATGCCCTTCACGCTCTCGAAAATATCCTTCACCTCGGCGGGGAGCTCACCGTAGATGTGCGCCTCGTTCTCGTGGCAAAGGGTGATGCCCTCCGCCTTCGCCATTTCGACGAGCACCGTAAGCCTTCGCATCACCTCGTCGCGTGCATCCGCAAGCGAGGTATCCTTGTGAAAGAAGCTGAACATACGGATCTTATCCGTGCCGAGCAGCTTCGCCGCCGCGAGTGCCTTTTTAAAGTCCTCAAGATGGATCTCGAAGGGCTCCTCGATCGGGTATTTTCCGATGGGCGAGCCGAGCGAGCCGACCTTGAAGCCTGCCGCATCCAGCTCCTTTTTCATCGCGCGGAGCTCGTCCTCGGTTAGGGCGAGAATACCCTTTTTATCTACGAATCTCGGCTCAATATAGCCGATGCCGTTGCGCTTTAGCGCCGCGATCTGTCCCTTAAGATCGTCCGCCGCCTCGTCCGCAAAGGCGGAAAAGAAAAATTCTGCCATCTCCGATCTCCTTTACAGTCCGAAAAGGGGAGCGAGCGCATCAAAGCTCTTTTTCATACAAGCATAGGAATCGGTCTCGGGCGCGTTGTCCTGCTCCACCAGCGCCTCGGGAATGCCGAGACGGTCGCAAAGCGCGAGGATGGGCGCAAAGTCGATCACGCCGTCGCCGCAGGGGCAGATCCTGCCCTTCGGCTCGCTTTCCATATCCTTGAAGTGCACCGAAACGATGCGGTCCTTCAGCCGCTCGATCGTTTTTTCAACATCCTGTCCCGCGTAGCGGAGCCAATAGGTATCCACGATGAAGAAAAGCTCGGGCATCTCGTTGATAAGCATCTCAAAGGCGTTCGTGCCGCCGAGATCCTCGAATTCAAATGCGTGATTGTGATAAGCAAAGCGCAGGCCTGCCGCGCGGATCTTCTGCATCGCGGGGGTGTAATCCTTGATGAATCTTCTTACGCCCTCGATCGAGCCGTGGTATTCCTGCGGCATCGCGCCGATGCCGACCTCGGGGCAGCCGTAGAGCTTATGCTCCGCGATCACCGCATCCGTCTCGTTCAGAATGCGTGCGGGGGGCGTATGCGTGGTCACGATGGGTAGAGAGGTCTCTTCGCTGATGCTTTTCAGCTCGGCGGCATCCATTTGGCAGATGGCGGAGAGCTGCACGGTCTGATAGCCGATCCTCTTCATCTCACGGAAGGCGTCCTTCACGCCCTCGGGCGTTTCGGTATGGTTGCGGATGGAATAAAACTGAGCGCCAAGTCGCATATCTCTTTCTCCTTCGAAAAAATAATTTTACACCTATAGTATATCATAGCAAGAATTACATTTCAATACCAAGTTATTTGCTTTTTTTGTGAAAACTATTGCAAAAATTGCTCTTTTATGGTAAACTGTGTGCAAAGACAGAAAAAATTCAGGAGCGCCTATGCAGAAAACGTCAGGTTATACATTTCCGGGGCTTTGGCTCGGTTTCAACTCGCAGCAAAATCCCTCGCCCGAGCAGTTTCACCATCACATTCACGATATGTACGAGATCCTTTACGTTGCGTGCGGCCGCGGCCGCTATATCATTGAAGGAAATACCTACGAGATGCGCCCGGGCTCGCTGATCCTCGTCTCCCCCTATGTCTACCATTCGGTGGAGATCGATCCCTCCGTGCCCTACGAGCGCTATATCGTCAATTTTTCCGCCGCGCAGCCCGAGGTCGCGCGCCTGCTCGAATCCTTCGATCTGAAGGAGGGAGGTCTTTTTTATACGGCCGCCTCGGTCAGCCCCTCGCTGCCGGCGGTGTTTGAGAAGATCGAGCAGCTGGCGAGCATCCCGAAGGCGCATCACGCCGCCTACGCGCAGCTGATCCTCTCCGAGATCCTTATCCTTCTCTCCACGGCGGATACCACCAAGGCGGAGGAGAGCGAGGCGCTCGGTGCGCGTGTGATCAAGTATCTCAATACTCATATCGAAAGGGACCTTACGCTCGATAAGATCGCGGGGCATTTCTTCGTCAGCAAATACTATCTCTGCCGCGCCTTCAAGCGGCATAACGGCATCTCCATCCACGGGTATCTGACGCAGAAGCGCGTGATGTACGCAAAGCAGCTGATGGAGTCGGGAGAAACGGCGTCGGGCGCCGCCTACCGCGTGGGCTTCGGGGATTACAGTGCGTTTTACCGCGCCTGCCTGAAGGTCACGGGGCATTCGCCGCTCTCCATCCAGAAAAAGGATACCGAGGATGTCGGCGCACTTTAAAAAAGCAAGTTTTTGCTAAGAAAAGGCAATTTCTCTATAGATTTTGCCGTCCCTTTATGCTATAATTGAAAGAAACAATGCGCAGGTCCGCGTGGAATAACGTATACCCACACGAAGCTTTCCGTGTTTACGCCATGATTTTTCGCGATTTGGGGTACCCATCCCAAATCGTCGCAAAGTGATACCGAAAATACATTTTTATTTTGTACGGTCGCCTCCCGCGACAGAATGGAGATTTCTATGAATATTACGAATCAGCTTTTGAACGAAAAGAGAGTCACCGTCTCCGCTGTCGTCGGAGAGGGAATCGCCGAGGACGTGCTTCGCGCCGTCTGTGTGCCTGCGGGCGCGGCGGTATGCCGCTTTTCTCCGATCACCGATGCCGCGATCGAAAGGGTCGAGGCGCTTCTCGGCGAGTCGGTCGAGGATGGCTTTGATAAATACGCCGTGATCATCGGTGAGAGCGGCGTGGAGATCTATTACTCCACCCCCATCAGTAAGCTCTACGCGGCGCATCAGCTAAAAAGTCTTGCAGACGGCGCCCTTCCCACGGGCGTTCTCTATGCGCGTGCCCTCTGCGAGGTGCGCGGCTACAAATGCTATCTGCCGCACAAGAGCGCCATTGAATATTTCAAGACCCAGATCGATCTCTGCCTTCTTCTCGGCTACAATATGCTGATGCTCGAGCTCGGCGGCGGCTTTGAATATAAGTCCCACCCCGAGATCAACGAGAAGTGGATCGAATACTGTAAGATCTTCAAGGCCGAAAACGGCAAGGCGATCAATACACAGCGCAGCTATAAGTTTCCGAAGGACTCCATCCATATCGAGGTCGGAGAAGGGGATTATCTGACCGAGGAGCAGATGCTCGATATCCTCTCCTACTGCCGCGCGCGCCATATTGAGGTCATCCCCGAGATGCCCTGCCGCTCCCACGCGGATTATATCCTTTACGCGCATCCCGAATTTGCCGAGGATCCCGAGGAGCCCCTGCCTTCCTTCGCCTGCCCCTCGAACGAGGGCTATTATAAGCTGCTCTTCGAGCTTTTTGACGACGTGATCCGCGTCTTTGAGCCGAAGCGCATCAACGTCGGTCACGACGAGGACTACGTGTTCGGTTTCTGTGAGAAATGTCGGAAAAAGACGGCGGCGCAGCTTTTTGAGGAGGATATCAAGAGGGTGCACGCACATCTTTCCTCCCGCGGCGTGAAAACGATGTTGTGGGCAGACAAGCTTTGCTCGAACTTCCACGGCGGCGGCTCTGCCTACCATATCCGCTTCCCCGAGGTGCAGGGCTATAACCGCATCGGAGATAAGGACTATGAGGTGCATCTTTTCCGCTGCTATTCCCCCGAGCAGTTCGCGGAATATAAAAAAGAGCATCCCGACGTTGAGGCTTGGTATGTAGATGAGACCTTCTCCTGCCGCGAGAGAATGCCGAAGGATCTGGAGGTGATCAACTGGTATTATGGGCTCGATGAGAAAATCGAGGATGAATACCGCGAGATGGGCCTCCACGGCATCTACGGCAACTGGCAGCCCTTCCGTTTCAGAAACCTTAAGCAGCGGCTGAAGAAGAGCTGCATCCACGGTGTCTGCACCTCGAACTGGGGCAGCCTCGATCCGCTCTCTATGCAGCGCGCCTTCACCTATTATAAGCTCTTCGGCGTATCCCACTCGCTCTGGAGCAAGGATTACGATCAGGCGAAAAGGAACGATAATATGCTTGCCGCCGCCGATTGGATGTTCCGCTACTTTAACCGCGATACGCTGAAGAAGAAGGGAATTGCCATCGAGCACGCCTGCGATTTTGATATGCCGCATATCTCCTTTGACTGCGGCTATTGGATCGAGACCGAGGATTTCCATATCGGTGATTACCGCATCGCCTTCACCGACGGCACCGAGATGACCTACCCCATCATCTGGGGCGAGAATATCGGTCCGCGCTTCGCGGTCGGCGGCGCGCAGAGCGACGATAATAACGCCGCGCCGATGAGTGTAATGGAGGCGGCGGGCATCGCGCTCGTTCACGCCGATGAAAAGGGGGATATCTCCTACCGCATCCTCATCCCCACCGAGAAGGAAGTGGCGAGCATCACCCTTACGAAAACCGAAAAATGCGAGGGAGAGATCACCTTCTCCTACGCGCCCTACCAAGGAAAATAACACCGGACGAGGGGCTGTCGCATCAAGGCTTACTCGAATAAAAAACAGGGGTATTGTGAAATAAACACAGTACCCCTTTAATAATAAGCACAAATTTGAGGAAATCAAGGTCGAAAACCTATGGTTTTCCTCGTTTTTATTAATGTTTTTTATTCGGTTATGCCTAAATCCGTTCGCCCCAAGGTTCTGATCTCATTAAGAATTCGCAAATCGTGTAATTACAAC
>JAGBBQ010000017.1 GCA_017938425.1 Clostridia bacterium
ATAATCGTCGAAGCTATCCACGTCAAAATATGCAACGGCAATTCCCATAGCTTCCAGTGTTTCCCTCATCTCAACATTGGAGGCAGTGGACGCGCTTGCGATAACAAAATCGGGGTCTGCTGATATGAGAAGCTCAAGACTCGGAGAATGCGCGCCGCCGATATTGACGGCATCGTCAAGCGCAAGCCCGAAATCCTCCCAAGCATCCTCAGCAGATGCGCAAAGCTTGCCGCCCGCAAGCATCCAAACGTCCGCGAAGCTTCCAAGAAGGGCGGCAACTCGCTCGGGGGTCTTTTTGATATTCACCTCTCGACCGAGGGCATCGGTAAAGACTACCGTATTTTTGTTCTCGTTTTTCGGTTGACCGTTACACGCTGACATAGAAAACAGAACGGCTGTGATCAACAGAAAAGCGACGATGTTCTTTATTGGTTTTACTTTCTTCATATATCCTCTTAAATGGCGCATCCTCTTAAATGGCGTATTTCATTGACAAATCGCGAAAAACGTGATATAATATTATATCATAAAAACAAATGTAAGTCAATGAAATCGAGGTAAACAACAATGCTTACGAATGAACAAATAACAGGTGTTAAAGGAAGAGGCTTTCTCAGAAACAGAGGAACCGACTGCTTCTCAGGCAGAATCGTTACGGTCGCAGGACTTTTTACTCCCACTGAGCTTCACGCGATCGCCGAATGCTCCGAGAAATACGGCAACGGCAAAGTAATATTTACCGCAAGACTTGCCGCAGAGATTGTTGGAATTCCGTTTGATAAAATTCCCGAAGCGGAAGCCTTTATGGCAGAGCGTGGATTGTATTTTGGCGGCACGGGCGCAAAGGTTCGTCCTATTACCGCTTGTAAAGGCACGACCTGCGTTTACGGAAACATTGATACACAGGCACTTGCAAAGGTTATATACGATAAGTTTTACATAGGGATGCGCGACGTGAAGCTTCCGCATAAATTCAAGATCGGAGTAGGCGGCTGTCCGAACAGCTGTATGAAGCCGAGTCTTAATGACGTAGGCGTTGAGGGATGCCGTGCGTTCTCTTTTGACAGTGAGCTTTGCCGAGGCTGTAAAAAATGTGCCGTTGCCGAAAGCTGTCCGACAAAGGCAGTATCCGTTGTTGGCGGAAAGGCGGTTATCGATACGTCTAAATGCACAAGCTGCGGCGTTTGCGTTGGAAAATGTCCTTTCGGTGCTGTTCCTAAGGAAGCGGCATCGGTCTGCCGTGTCTTTGTGGGTGGAACTTGGGGAAAGACGCAGCGCATGGGAACACTCTTGAATAACGTATATTCGGCAGACGAAGTTCCCTCTGTTATTGAAAAGGTCATGCTTTGGTATAAGGAAAACGGATATGTCAAGGAGCGTCTTGGTGCAACAGTTGACCGTATAGGCATGGATGCTCTTGAAGCGGCAATTGCGACGGATGATCTGATCACAAGAAAAGATGACATTTTGGCAAAGCCTCTGCTTGAAAGACAATAAATATTTCTTTGCTTTCTTTAACACAAATTTTGAGGGCTGACAGATTGATTTCTGCCGGCCCTGTTTCGTTATTCGGTCAAAGCTTCGATAGCAATCTGCATACCGAGCTTGAAAGCATACTGAAAGATAGCTGCTTCGGCAAGGCTTACGTACTCGTCCCGGCTTCTCACCATCGGCACATAGTCGTTGTCTGTCGCCTTCGGCACGGCTTTCGGTAAGGACAGAGCGGGCGGTGCGCCCTTCGGCCCACCGCCCTTTTTTATTCGTTATTTTGCGGTTCCTTTCATCGCCTATCCTTGCGCTTGATTATTTTGCTTATCCCTTCTTAAAACCGCCGGAAGATGCGCAAGGCTTTTTTCTTAACAAGTTACCGTCAGGTTGCGGGAACGATGCCGACCGTCTTGGATACGGTATCGAAAGAAACGTCATAGGTCCCCGTCACGTTGATCAAGATCGCCATATCCATAAACACGCTCGCGATCGCAGGATCGGTGCCCTCCGCGAGGGCATAATAGGTCTCGTCGCTATTATCCGTGCCGACAACGACCACCATAACCATCTGACCCGCGGTGATCTCTATGCCGGTCTTTACGTACAGATCGCCGTTTGTATCGTCCCGACTCATCATAAGCGTATTGTTACCGCCGCTTGCCATATCTATAATACCGACAAAGTACATATAGGTGACCGACGGATCGGGCGGCGGCGTACCACCGGCCGCTTCGATATAGAAATTGCCGCTATTTACGTTATATACGAGGCTGTATTCGCCCGCACGGATGATATAAGCGACCGTGACGCCGCTCTCCGTATAAAGCCTGACGAGGGATGAATCCATCTCTGCATCGAGAACGAGGGGAAGAGGGCTGCTCCCTGCCCCAAGGAAGGAGATGCTCGTATTCTCCTCCGCGGTCAGCGTATAGAACACGTTGCCGTCCGCATCGGGGATGAGCGGGATAAAATCGCCGTCCAGCAGCATACTGATGCTTGCCGCAGGTTCCGAGGAGAGCCGCTCCACCGCAAAGACGTTGTAGGCGGGCAGATAGATCACGAAATATTCGCCGTCCTCCAGCACCTCGATATAATCGCCGTCCACAGTGATGGCGCCCTCCGTGCCACAGCTGTCCGCAAGATGCTCGCCACCGATAAAGACACTCGCCGTCAGGTTCTCAAGACGGAAGCGCGTGCCTGCCGTAAGCGCGGCATTGAGCGAATACACGTAGAGTCCCTTCGCATCCACGTACGAAAGAATATCCGAAACGTTCGTCACAGTCTCGTGCTTGAAGTACCAGAGCACCGCCTCGTATTCCTCCGTGCCTGCGGGGATGCGCATCCCCATCATCGGCGTGCCGTCCTCTGCTCCCTCGGTTACAAGCTCGTACGAAGCGCCGTCCAAGGGCGCAAATACCTTGGTAAGATACAGCTGACCGTTTCCGTCGGTATCAAACTCCACGCCGTAGCGCGCGGCGTAGTCGATCACGATCTCGCCGTCCGTGCCGCGATGGAAATCCCAGGTATTGTACTTATAATCTGCGATAAGATCATCGTAACCGTAGACCGTGCCGCTCACGTTATCAACGATCACGAAGCGATCCCCTACGGCAAAATTCACGTAGCCGTAGATATAAGCGGTGGTCTCTTCATTGGAATATGTGACGAAATGCATCGGATACTGCACGCCGTTGATCTCGATCACAACGCCCTCGTACCGATAGCCGCTGATCGAAAGCATCAGGCCGTTCGGCGTGGCATAAAGCGTTACCTCGGCGTCTGCTGCCGTTGTAAGTATCTTACCGTCCGTGCCGACGTTGCCGTCCGCAAAATACTCGTATCGGATGCTCGCATCGTCGGTCGCACAGAGGGTGATCACGTCGCCCTTTTCTACCGAAAGCCCCGAGAGCGACCACAAGACGTGGCTCTCATCCTTTGCATCCAGCGTGAGCGCCGTCGGTGTTCCGTTCACGCAAATGGAAATATTTGTTGACAATTTCGGTATAGTGACCGTGGCAACCGCATGGTATTGCTCATCGAAATACCCATCGCACCCCTCGCACTGATAGTAGGCGATATTGCCATCCTCCCAAAAGCTCGCATTGTTCGCGTAATACATCGCGCCGTATGCGTGTGCGCTCTTTGCGATCACGGCCGAGGTAAGCACCTCGTAGTTATCGTTGAAGATGCCGCCGCAGCCCTCGCAAAGATAATGCGCAAGGATACCCTCCTCCGTGCAGGTCGCCGCCTTGCCGTCCACTCTCGTATAGGTATGCGTATGCGGCGGTGCCTCGGGCTCGGGCTCGGCAACGATGAAGTAGGAAAAGCTGTCGGTCTCAAAGGAGATCCTGCCGTCCTTCACGGTCGGCATAAGCGTCTCGGCGCTGCCGTCTGCCTTGACGTGGAAGAGAAGATATCCCTCTGCCGTGCCGTCAAAGGGCGCGCTGACCTTCACCTTGCCGCTCGGCTGCACCTCTGTGCCGTCCTTGGTTACCTTAATATCAAAAATACAGAGAGCGCCTTCCTTGTTGTAGGCCTTATCCGCAATGGCGGCAAGCGCGCTCCTTCCCTCCTCGGATGCCGCCTCGATCACGCGGCTGACGAGCAACGTGCCCTCCTTGAAGCCGCCGCCCTCTACGGTGAAGCCGTATTCATTCTGCAGCGATTCAAGCGTTCCCTCTCCACCGCCGCAGGCGGTCAGCGAAAGAACAAGCGATATACATAAAAGAAGCAAAACGAGAAATGATCTTTTTTTCATAACAATCTCCAATCTGTCGCCGAAGGCGACCGCATAAAAGAAGATGAATTTTTCGGGAGAAGCCCCTCGCCCCGTGAGGGACAAGGGGCTGAATCCAATTATTTCTTAAAAACCATCAAAAGCTCGGCAAAGCTCTTTTTCTTGATCACGAACCAGAAGAGAGCAAAGCCGCCGATGCCTGCTACCGCCACGGAGCCGCAGACGATGCCGGCGATCGCGCCTGCGCCGAGTCCACCATCATCGTCAGTAGGAGGATTGTCCGCAGGAGGCGTTGTTCCGGGATCGTCGGGATCGTGTGTAGGCATTGCGTAGTCACAAGTGTCGCACTTGTTGTCGCCGTTACCGTCGATGTGAGCTGCCTTTTCGAGCTGCTGTCCTTCGCAACCTGTGCATTCGTGCCAGTGGTTATCTTCATCAGATTTCCATTCCGACTTCGGTGCGTGAACGTGTCCTTTTACGGGTTCAATGATGTAACCACAAACCGTACACTTAATAGGATCAGTTTCGGTTGCTTCTGTTCTGTCGGGAGTATGTGAGACAGGAGTGTCGTGCGCTCCGCAAGAACAGGTATTTGCGTGGCCGTCTGAGCCTTTATATCCGTTTGTGATGTTATAATTGTGAGGTGCAAACTCACCGTACTCTTTTCCGCAGGTAGCACATTTTGCCTTTTCGGTGCAGGTTGCAGTTCCACCCGCACAAGCAGCAAGCTCGCCATACTCAGCATTGCAAACCTCGCATTTTGCCTTTGCTTGACAGGTTGCGCTGCCTCCACTATGAGCCGCCTTGTTTGCCTTGTCGCCACAAGAACACTCATTCCAATGCTCGTTAGCGTCGTTTTTCCATTCAGAGCCGTGGGTGTGAGGCGTTACGCTGCCGTACGCCGCGTTACATACCGAGCAGATTGCTACGGCAGTACAGGTCGCGCTGCCTCCACTATGAGCCGCCTTGTTTGCCTTGTCACCGCAAGCGCACTCGTTCCAATGCTCTGACCCGTCGGTCCTCCAATCGGTGCCGTAGTCGTGAACGTGAATGCTTACATACTTATAGCTTTCAAGGGCAGTCTCCTTGAGGGCGACCGCGCCGCTTCCGTCCTCGTTTACGCTTGCGAGCATTCTATTGTCGCCCGCAACGGTGGGAAGGGTGGGAAGATATTCATCCTCATACGCGTCATAGCGCGCAAATGCATATCCGGCAGTCTTTGTTGAAATTTCAAGAGTGCCGCCGCAAACGGTAAGAGCTCCGTCAAGCCACACGGCAATGCCTACATAGTCCGTACCGATATTGAGGCTGCCGCCGTTCATCGTGAAGCCGTATACCATCATACCGCAGACATTCGCGCCGCGCGCGGTTAACGTAAGCGCTCCGCCGTTCATCGTGAAGCCGTCTGTCATTATCGGGCACGACGCATTGATTACGGCATTTCCGCCTTGTATTTCAAGGCTTGCATCATACAGACAAATACCGCCCTCGGGTGAATTCACTTCAAGCGAGCCGTTACCCTTAATTACGACGTCAGCTCCTTCTACGCAGATAGCTTCCGTGTACTCCGTCCCTGTTAAGGTAATTTCGTTTTCACCCTCAAGCAGGAGCGTTAAGGTATCCATAAAATCGGGAACAACAAATATTCCATAGAACCATCCGCCATCCTCAAAGCCCTCGCCCTCGTACTTATAGCCCTTTAAGGTGAGCGTATTCGTTTGGGGATCGTAGGAAACGGTGCCGTCACCGAGAGGATCGGTATAGTTATCCTCGTCTATCATAACGCCGTCATCCTCGCCGTTGGCAATTACGATACCAAATCTTAGCTTGACGGTAGCCTTTACATATTTATAGGTCTCAAAGGCAGCCTCATCGAACGCAACCGCGCCGCTGCCGTCCGCGTTTACGCTTGCAGTCACCGTGCCTTCGCCCCAGGCGTCGGGAAGGATGGGAATATGATTGCCCGAATCATAGCGCACAAATGCATATCCCGCATTCTTGGTTGAGATTTCAAGCGTACCGCCTAAGACCTCAAGACTTGCGCTTGAGGTACCCGCGTAAATACCCTTATCGACCGTAGCTATCTTAACGTTACCGCCGTTCATTACGAAATAATACTGAACATACACACCGTAAGCGCTATCGCCGACCGCAGTTACCGTCAGCGCGCCACCCGCAATCGCGAATGAGGACGTATATATTGCGTAGGTAGCGTTCAAGTTAACGCTTCCGCCCGTCATTTTAAAGTCGTATGCAGACACCGCGCTGAAGGCATTTACGGTAATATTACCGCCTTGAACGTTAACGTCACCCCTCACATAAATTCCACCTTCGGGCGAATTCACTTCAAGCGAGCCGTCGCCCTTAATTACGGCGTCAGCTCCATCTACGCAGATAGCTTCCACGTCCTCGGTCTCCGTTAAGGTAATTTCGTTTTCACCCTCAAGCAGGACGGTTAATGTATTCATATAATTCGGAAGCGCAAGAATTCCATAACTCCATCCGTCATAGATGAAGCCCTCGCCCTCGTACTTATAGCCCTTCAGGGTGAGCGTATTCGTTTTGGGATCGTAGGAAACGGTGCCGTCACCGAGGACATCCGCGTAGTTATTCTTGGTTATCATAACGCCGTTATCCTCGCCGTCGGCAATGATGATTCCGTAGCTTTCGGTAACCGTCATACTTACGTACTTATAGGTCCCAAGGTCGTCCTCGTTATATACAACCGCCGCGCTGCCGTCCGCGTTTGTACTTGCGGTGGCGTCGGATTTGCCACGAATGATGTAATTATAGGGAACGGGACGAGGAGTACCGCTATGCAGATAAGCAAACGTACCGCCTGCTTCGCCCGCGGAAATTTCAAGCGTACCGCTCTTGATATAAGGCTCGTTGTAAGGCCCATTCTCTCTTACGAAAATGCCGAAGTCCCTGGCAATTATCTTCAGGCTGCCGCCGTCCATTCCGAAGCGGCTTTCGTTCGTCTCTAAATAAATACCTATGCCAAAGCCGTCTATTTCAACAACCGTGTCCTCGCCACTGATTATAACGTCAGCGTCGCTTGCAAAAATGCCGTAGCTCATTGCATTCAAGCCGTGAAGCGTGAGCTTGCCGCCGTTAATCATAACGTCGCCGCCTGCTTCTATTGCGGTTCCAACGTCGGTAACGGTGATTTCGCCGCCGTTAATTTCCAAGCCGCCCTCCGACACGCAGATGCTTCTGTCGAAGAGTATATTGATCACGCCGCCGTTAATGACTGCGCGGTATGCGTAAATACCCGCGCCATATTCCTCGTCCGCAGCTTCAATATCAAAATTGCCGCCGTTTACCGTTACCAAGTAGGCGTCTAAGCCCGAAGATCCTACCAAATGGTATGCGCCGCTTTCTACGGTAAGTTCATAGCTAGATATTGCGTATTCATAAGCATCGATATCAAGTGCGCCGTTTTCATCACCAGCCGAAATCGTAAGGTCTTCCACAGAGATACCGTTACCGTACTCCGCAACGATACTGCTTTCGCCTACGAGCAGGATATTTAATTCACCCAGAGCAATAATAGAGCCCAGGGAATAATCCTCGTCGGCAAAAAGAGCTTCCTCGGCGGTGAGGCTCATATTCGTCAAGGTAAGCGTTTTCGTGGCGGGATCGTAAGCCGCCGTGCCGTCCCCCAAAATATCGCCTTTATTCTGGGCTGTTACGGGGATACCGCCTACGTACAGATCGTAAAATGTAACGCCCTCCTCAGCACCCCATATCGCATACAGGCTTGCCCCATACGGGTCGACCTCAATCTCGGTGACGGGCTCGCCCATATACCATTCTGAAAAGCCCTTGAGCTCAAGCCCCTCGGGGGGAGTGACCACAGCATCTATGAAGTCCAAGGTATGCGTGCCGTAAGGAAGCATGTATTCCACCGCCGCGTGCGCGCCTGCTTTAGGATAATAAACGCGTACGGTCGCCGTTTTTTGCTTCAGCACTGCGTGGAACGCCATATTTTCGGTTACGGTGACGGTGTCACCCTCGTCATAAACGGTAGTACCGTCAACCGAACCGAGCGCCCAGCCGTCGAATTCATAAGCGAAGGGGAGCTCGTATTCGCAGGTCGGCAGCTGATACTCTTCGCCGATTTCCCGAATCTCCGAGGACATCAGATCTTCGTTCAGATAATACTCTATCCTTGCGCCCTCCGCAAGCCTGATATATTTATACTCCGCTATTTCAGCCGCGTCGTAATCCTGCGTCCAAGCTGTGCCGTCTGCATTTTCAGATACCTTAATGCAGGCTGTTTCGTAGTAGGAACGAAGATCGGGAGCCGCGCTCATTCCGGGTACGGTGTTCATCGCCGCTTCGGTACCCGCGACGGTGATGCTGCCGCCTTTTATTTCGCTGACGGCGTCAATACCGTATGCGCCGCTTACGGTAAGCGCTCCCGTCTCGCCTTCCTTAGTATCAGTATCAATAGTAAGAAGGCGATTGTCTGCTAATTTTATACCGTATTCCCCCGGCATGGCCGTCAGGGTGTTCTCGCCCGAAAGAATGATATTGAGGTCATCCTCGGAATACACGAGCGCCTTAAGGTCTCCCGAAAAGGCGTAACCGCTCGTGTTATTACAGGTAAAGTCCGTCAATGTGAGCGTGCGCGATATAGGATCAAAGAATACCCCTATGGGCATATTGGCGTTGGAAAGCTGAGTTCCGCCAATCCAGACGTTATGTACGGTAGGCTTTACCAATACGCGCTTGTAGGAGGCTTTGTCCTCATCGTCGTAAAACTGGGCGCTGTTGCCCTCGACATTGTCGTAGCCAAAGACTTCTGCGACGGTCAACGCGGGAAAAACAATGCTCTTACTCGAATTAAAGGCAGACGCGCCGTCACCCGAAGCTATAGCAAGAAGACAGCCCGACGTCATAGAAAAATTGCCGTCAATAGCGTGATTATCACCCGTTGCGGTCAGCGAGCCGCCGCTCATTGAGGTACCGCCCGCGGCATAAACCGCGCCGTAATATCCCGTAACGGAATGAATACCGCCGCTAATGCTTACGCTGCCCGAGGCATAGATGCCGTAAGTGTTCCCGCGATGTGTCAGATTCAGGCGGCCACCCTCAATAGATAGATCGCCCGCGTTGACCCTGATAGATTCGCTTGCATCAACAGTCAGCTTACCCGGGCCATTTATATTCAACGAGTCGTTATTTACGTAAATTCCCGTAAAATCAGCGTTTACCGAGGCGCTTGCCTTAAAGCTGCTTTCACCAAGCAGAATGATATTTAAATCGCCCTCTGCATAGACGAGATAAAAATTATTCTGGCTTTCCTCATAGCCCCAGCCCTCGTATTCGTAATTACAAAGGATCAGCAAATCCTTATCCGGACGGTAAGCAAAGCCCTCGCTGCCGTTAAAATCAGGCGCGCCGTCCGTTGCCGTCACCTCACCGCTAATCAAGTGATGGCCGACCTCCAGCTTTACGCCACCGACGTAGAGCTCGGGAATTTCGATCGCCGATGCGCTGATGGGAGAGAGCGCAAGTGCCCCGAGCAATACGGCAAGCACGAAAAGCAGGCCGAGTGCAAAAGATCTTTTTCTCATTTTCATTTTCATTTCTATCTCCTTTCCGCCGCCTTGGCGGCTGTACGAAGGATGTTTTGCGCAGTCCCCCTGCACAAAAAGGCGAGGGGACTGCGCCCGTTCATCAAAGAAGCTTCTTTCTGATCACGAAAAAGTAGAGGCAGAAGCCACCGCCGCCGACTACGCCGACAGAGCCAAGCACGATGCCATCGATCGCACCTGCGCCGAGTCCGTCCTTATCGTCGCTCGGATCATCGGAAGTGTTATTCGGGTTGTCGGGCGTATTGTTAGGATTATCGGGAGTGTTGGGAGTGGTACTCATCTGATATTCACAAGTATTATTTATTATTTGTTTTCACCGTACACATTTACTTATGCAAAGGTCGGCGAAAGAATATCTCAGTGAAAATTTGAGACTGCATATAAGCATAATACCGCCCGTGGATTTCTGTAAAAGACACGGGCGGTACACTTATACCTTTTGAATTTTTAAAATACCGCCCGATATGGAAAGATAGCCGTCATCATCCGTGAACACGGGGAAAAAGCCATCTCCCTTCTTTCCATAATCGATCATAATTGCCTCGCCCTCTATCCTTAGGGGGAAGGAGTCAAGAAGAATGCCTCTCTCGGAAATCTCCTTGCCCTCGTCCTCGGGGAGGATGGGCTCGCCGTCGCTCGGTTTATAGTAAATAGAAAGAGAGCTATCGGAAATGATGAAGTCCGAACGGAACATCATTTTCACTCGCTTCGTATAATTGTTATCCTCGAGGCTCGAAAGATCATCCTCGGATATCACTTGAAAACGACCCTTAGTCAGCGCGGTCATTTTCCTTAACTTCCATAAACCGGGGTATTCCATACAGCTCTCCCTCCTCTGTAGCATTAAGCCATTATCTTTTTTCTTATTACGAACCACCACAGGCAGAAGCCACCGCCGCCGACTACGCCGACAGAGCCAAGCACGATGCCGACGATCGCGCCTGCTGAAAGTCCTTCAGGCTCAACTTCTCTTTCAAATCCGCAGAAATAGCAACTATTGTTTCCATTTGCGAAGATATGAGCGAGAGCTTCACTCTTTGCGCCGCAGGAGCATTTCTTGAAATGTCCGTTTTCATCCGACTCCCAATTTTCACCGTAGCTGTGAGCAAGAGGTGTTCCGAGTGTAGCCGAGCATACGGTACAGGTCTTCGGGGAGGTGCATGTAGCGGGAGAATAACTGTGAGCAAGAGGCGAGCCTACGGTAGCACCGCATTCGCTTCTCTGACAAACAGCAGCAGCCGTACAGCTTGCCTCTGAAAGGTCATGGCCAAGTGCCCCGGCAAGAGGTACACCGCAGTCAAGGCAGAACTGAGGGGTGGTGCACGTAGCGGGCTCACCGGGATTATGATCGCCACCCGAAAGGGCGTCGCCAATCGTTTGTCCACAGCCCTCGTTTGTACAGGTTGCGGGCGAAACACAGGTTGCGGGCGAATAGTTGTGTCCTGTTGCGGGAATCACACCGTAGGATGCAAGATCATCAATCATCTCCGTGCCCTCTGCGTCACGGTATGCTTTACCGCAATAGCAAGAATAATACTCTATTTTGCCGTCAACTTCACAGGCGGGAGCCTTTTCCTCTACCAAGACAGGCTTGCAGACGTGAGTGCCGTCGCCCTTAATACCCGTGCTTGCGTCATACTCGGTCAGGAACATTCCCATAACCGTCTTTGATCCCATTGGCATCAGTTGGGTTGCGATCCAATTTATACCGCTCACCTTCAAGAAATCGCTGCTTACAAGATCAGGGAGAGTATATCCTTCCTTCAAATGCAGTATAACCAACAGCATGTATTGTCCGCCGTCCACAAACTCCTTGGCAGCTTTTCCATCTTCACCAAGCTCCAACCAACCGTATTCAAGGATCTCACCTATTCCAAGCTCCGATTTATAAACACAGTCACACTCCGGTGAACAAGCGTAATACATATCGGTTTCATCAATTTGCAGTGGTTTGGGCTCTGTTATGTCTATGAGAGTTGAGCCGTCAAGCTCGATATCGTCAACGGGAACTCCGCCACTGAGTCCTCCAATACCCGTTTCAGCATCGTATACCATGTAAAAATGTACCGCATACTGTTTTCTGTCATGATTTTCCTGAGCATGGACGAAGTCGTTAACAGAAACCCAATCTACACCTTCGATCTTAATGTATCCGTTTTCCGGTATACCGGCTATGTCCGGTAACACGTATCCGTTACTTTCCTTTGCGTGAATGGCAACTCGGTAATAATACGCCTTGCCGTCCTCGAAAGTAATTACCTTTTCATCCGTCTCGGCATCATACCACTCGTTAGACGCCTGGCAGGGACCCCACATAGCGCCGCTGCCGCCGTATTTGCAGTTCGCGCAATCGTAACCGTCGCAGAAATAATACTGCTCGGAGACGGGCGGCGAAAGCGTCGCGAGCGTGGGGGTCTTCTTCCCCACCATAGCGGAGCCGTCGATCTCTATGGGCAGCTCCACCACGGGCTTCCATATTGCTTTTACGACGATATTCTCGGTTACGCTAATATCCGCGTATGCGGAATAAGTCTTGTTTCCTATCTGCCAGCCTACGAAGCGATAGCCCTCGGGGGCTTCTACATAACAATCGGAGAGCATGAACTTTCCTTTTGCGAAGTCGGGCTTCTTAGTTCCCTGTGCGGGTGAAAGATCGTAAGAGATCTTATAATCGTCGGTGAAGAAAACACCAAAGCTCGACGTTTCTGCAGCTATCTCGCCGTTGTTATCGATAGCCTGAATCTTAACATTCAGATTTACCTTTGCATCACGGGTGATGCCATAGCTGTTGCCTTCCGCACTGTAAGGAACCTCGGCGATCTTTTCCCAAGCGCCCTTTCCGGTATTAAAAAGCATAACGTTGAAATGCTTTACCGCAACGCCAGTCTGCCAGGATATGGTCGCCTCAACGCCGACAAGCTCCGTAATGTCCTGAGGTGAGGTAGTGAATTTAACGTCCTCCTCTGCCGATGCGGTGATCACGAACATCGCAAGCAGTATCGCGCAAAGCGATAAAACTGTCAAAAGAGTTATCCTTCTTGCTTTCATAATGTTTTATCCTTTCTTTTCCAAACGAATCGTTCCGTCGGATATGATAAGGCCTTCCTCATCGTCAAGCCTGACGGGGAAATACTCCTTTCCTTCCCTCTCATAGTCAAGCATCAGAACGCCGTCAACGATCTTTGCAGGATAGCTCTCAAGGAGCACGCCCTTATCGGTCAGCTCCCAGCCCTCCTCTTTGACCGTTTCCATCTCCTCGGGAAGAGGCATATAGTACATATCGAGAGCGCTCTCGCTAAGGTGAAATTCTGCGCGCAAAAGCTTGTTAAGATCCTCGTCACCGAGTGCGGCCACCTCATCTCTTGAGAGCATCCTCGTACCGTTTTCGTCAGCCGAGAACATTGCATTCATTCTCCAAACGCCCAAAAGCTCCATAATTATTACCATCCTTTCACGTTGCCCAAGGCAACATATCGCGCCGCCCAAGGCGGCATATCGCTCCTGCGAAGCAGGAATATCACGCGCCAACGGCGCATATCACGTGCCGAAGGCACATACTAGGCCCACGCATCCTGCGACTTCGGGATTCGGATATCGGAAAGCAGATTCTGCTCCCACAAATACCAGGTGCCTCCTCCGGTCTTGCGAAGGGTGATCGAGCGGGGGCTGTCTGCACCGCCGCTATGTATCCAGAGCTGCATATAATTGCCGCCCTCAAGCTTTGAATACTGGTTGGAAATGATCTTCACGGTATAGGGTTGCGTGGGCGTGTATTCATTCTCGGGAGTCGCGCCTGCAAAATAAGAGCGCGCAACGTAATTTTTACCGTCCATAAGTCTGTCGTTTAAGAACGCCAGCTCCATAGGACTCATAGGACGAGGTCCGCGAAGGAAGTTGAGCATTTCCGTTCCGTTTTCACGGTCCTCGGAATAAACGCAAAGAGCGCAGAGCGCAAGTGCCGCACTCTTGAATGGATCGTCCATAGATATTTCGGGAAGTGCCTTCAGCTCCTCTAAGTTTTTGGGAAGCTTTTCGAACGTAAAGGTTGCCTTTTTGGAAAGCGAAGCGAGAAGCTTGTTTTTCACAAAGGAGACAGGCTTTTTCACGCTCGAGGTTAATAATCTGATCAAGTCCATATAGACCTCCTTTTAAATTCGGCGTTTATTCATCGCCGCTATCTGCCATACCGAAGATACGGTACAGCTCTTTAGCAAATTCGATCGGTATGATCGGATCCTGGTTATTATAGCAGTAAAGCGTTTCTCCCGACTCATATTCGGCATCGATCGATGCACCGTAAAAATCGGGCAATCCGCTGACCTTGTAATAACGACCGTTGAGGCTCTCGATGCCGTGCTCCTTTATCAGAGCGGCTATCCTGTCGAGTACCTCACACGGAAGCTTTCGGCTGATCTTCTTGCCTCCGAGGGAGCCTCGGATGCACTCCGCGGTGCACCCTGCTCCATCGTTTTCTCTTATTGCTGTGAATTTGTAATCTCCGGCAGGTATCTCGCGCTCATCGATAAGGGAGAGCGTAGAATAGCGGCAGGAAAGCTTCACTAAGGTGTCCGATATGATCTCCTTTGGAGCGTCGATATCATTGCTGATCCTCGTGCCTCCGTCGATACACGGACCCTCATATATTCTGTCGCGACGCTTTTTGCGCCACTTTTTTATCAAATTTAAAAACATAACTTTACATTTTACATTCTTTTCTTTCTGATAACGAACCAGAAGAGGCAGAATCCGCCGCCGCCGACTACTGCTACAGAGCCAAGAACGATAGCTACGATAGCGCCTGCGCCAAGGCCCCCAGACATAACGTATCCGCACTTGTCGCAGCTCTTGTCGCCGTCATCGTCAGCGTGTGCCTCACCCTCAGAGCGAGCTCCGCAAGCGCAGAGCTTGTAATGCTCATTCTCGTCGTTCAGGTAGCTCTCGCCATAGGTGTGACCGATAGCCTCTGCAAGGATGGCCTCACATTCCGAGCACTTCGACGGCTCGGTACAAGTAGCTGCGCCTGCAGGAGTATGTCCGTTTGCAGGGTTGAGCTCGGCTGTACATACAGTACAAAGCTGGGGCTCGGTGCAGGTCGCAGAAGCACCGGGGGTATGACCGAGTGCGTGAACGAGAGTAACCTGACATACGGTACAGATCTGAGGATCGGTGCAGGTTGCGGCAGTTCCGGGGGTATGACCTAAGGCACTACCTACAGTCTCCTCACATCCCTTATGGATGCAGCTGCCCGCGCTTGTGCAGGTGGGATCGCTGAATTCGTGACCTATCGAAAAGGCAAGAATCTTGGAGCAAGCGGTACATTTCTGAGGATCGGTGCAGGTTGCAGCAGCGCCGGGGGTATGATCTACAATCGTTTCTCTGTGCTTTCCGCACACGCTACAGTTTTCCTGGCAGTCGGAGTCGTAGAAATGAAGAGGTCCGCCGTCAAGGTCAGCTGTTCTCACGTGACCGCAATTGTTGCAAACCTCGTCGCACGGGGTGTTGTTTCCGTATTGATGATTCGTTGCCATATCACCGTTCGGCAGCTGAGACATATCG
Source organism: Clostridia bacterium (assembly GCA_017938425.1). GTDB lineage: Bacteria > Bacillota > Clostridia > Oscillospirales > CAG-272 > UBA1740. The sequence goes on from JAGBBQ010000017.1 coordinate 15,388, forward strand.
TTTCTTCCACGGTCAACGTCGGGGCAATCCGCGATAGTACACTCATATCCGCACGTACCGTCGCCGAAGTCTACTTTAGTCTTGCTGTATACGTGAATATGAGTAGCCGGATCGTCGTTATTATTTGTGGGAACGTATACCGCGTAAAGAGTAACTGCCGTGTTATTTGACGTTGTAGCGTATCTTCCACTTGTTATGATCTGATTCGATCCATCCGTCTCTGCCCATCCGATGAAGGTAGATCCCGCGGGAGCGGTGCATCCCTCAAATCCCGGAAGCATTATCTCATCGCCCACCTTTGCCGTGATCGACTCAACGGTTCCGGTGCCTGCACCAAGATCAAAGTTTACTATAACATCGGAAAGCTTTTCGGGATAGAATACGTAATTTATAAATGCAAGATCGGGAGATATTACGGAGAAGTCTGCGTAATTGCCGTTTACGGAAGCATTTACGCCGTCAACGAAGTAATACTCGCTCGACAGATTGACCGTCAGCTGAAGGTAATAAAGATAATCTGCCTCGAATCTGTCGTCAAGGGACATAGGATCGTTGCTGCCCTCACAATACCAGGATGCCTTAACGATTCTGACAATATCCTTAAAGATCTCGTCTAACAGGATCTTCTCGGAGAAGGAGCCACCCTCGGTCGGTACAGCTATGCTGAAGTCGAGATCAAACGGGAATCTGGAGGGAGCTACGTCGAAGTCTGCGATAATGACAGCTTCGGTATCGCTGACCTTCTCTGCCTTCACCGACTTTGCGCCGCTTACCTCTGCGGTAAGGTTATCTCCGAAGGTGAAGTCTCTGTATCCATAGACAGCGATCGGCACTTTGATACGGTAAGTGTTGCCGTAAACAAAGGTCTTATCCGCGCTCAGCTCAACGGCATTGTCGGGATCGGTCACGTCGAACCATTCGATCTCTCCGCTCACGTTGTATCCGGTACCAAAGGTAGGAAGGTTGGAAGTATGAGACTGACCGTGAACGACGTTGCCAACATTCATAGTGACGTTTGTCAACTCACCTCTTGTACCGCAAACAAGTCTTACGGCAACGTAGCAGACAGTGGGATCAAGATAATCGACCATTACATCTGCGATTCCCTCGTTTACGCTAGCCTCAAGGAAGTCGAAGAATGTGTGAGCTATATCGGATCTGACGGTGAAGGAGAGCGTATAAGTCTCGCCTTCCTCGAACACGTCGTTTTCGGTCATTGGCCGGCTGTTGTAATACCAGGAAACACCGTTTATGTATCCTTCGTCGACAAACTCACTGTCTATAGCATACGTATAGTCACCGGTGGTTATGGAATCCGTGCTGAAGGTGGGATGATTGCCTGCAACGGGTGCCGATATACCCGAAAACGCAACCGATTCGATCTGTTCGGTCTTGACCGAGTCAAAGATCACTGTCGCAGTGAGTCTTCCCTGCTCGATGTTGTAGTCCTCGCGGTTTACGAGATAATCGATAGGCTTTCCGTTGAAAAAGCCCTTTACGTACAGAGGCTCTGAGGAGGGCTCTGCGGAAACGTCAAAGCGCATACCGTCCACTGCGGATAATCCGAACTCTACGCGGTAGGTATTTCCGGAAACAAACACTTCATTTGGAGGAAGATATACCCAACCCTTCTCGGTCATCTTCGACCAAGCAGGGCTGCTCTCCGGCTCTACGAGGGGATTGTCAGACTCCACCGAGAAATCCTGCTTACTGCCCGCCATAGGAGCATCAAGCTTTGCCGGTGGATAATAGATAACGCCGTCGGGAATCTGATCGAACTTGTATATGATACGAATGTATTCTTTTGCGTTTGCGTCAAGAGGAAGGCCTCTTAATATCCTCATAGGAGTCTTTTCTTTAGCGGTACCGGCATTGATCTTTGCATCAAAATGTTCAAGATCTTCATCTTCAGCCGGCCAGGTGCGATCGCCCTTTGCCTTGACGATAAGCTGCAGGTAGTAGGTATTTCCGCCGAGGAACACCGTACCGTTACTCATCTTGTGATCATCGTCGTAATTGTCCTTATACCACTGGACAGCGGTAATTTCATAGTGATTCTTGTTGTCGACCCAAGTGACTGTTTCGGGGCTGTTGTTTACTTTTCTGCCCGCTTCAGCGCCGGATACGTCGACGTGCACTTTTGTTATTTCGTTCGTGATCGTAAGCGCGGATACTGAGATCGCAGCACTGCATATCAAAGAAAGGATCATAACGAGTGCAGATAAAAATGCTAAAAATCTTTTTGCTTTCATTGTTTCTCTCCCATATTTAAATTTTATTTAAAACCAATTGAACATTCTCCAGCACTTCCAAAAATTTAAGCTTACCTCTCGGCTGACGTATGGTGTCACCGTCGAATTCAACCCGTACCTGTCCGGGCAGGGTGTGAGCTTCTCCGCTTTCATCAAAAAGCTCCATGCAGAAGTACCATACCGCCGTGTCGAGATTTTTATGCCTTTCGGGGCAGAAGAATTTGATCACTCGTCCTGATCGCTTCAGCTCGAACAGACAATAATCCCTGTCGGAGTGTTCGGGTACGGTGAAGATTGGAAAGTCCTTTTCAAACATCATCGAAAAGGTATCGTGCTGCCCGCTTATCAGCAGAAAATCGGTCTCGGGAACATTCTCGTTGATGAGATATTCAAGACCTTTTTCCACGGGAAATTCAAACTCGCCAAATAGGATGCGTTTGTCGGTCACATTTCACCACCTCCGTTTTCATTTTCCAGACAGTACCGAATTCCATCTTGCCTATATTTTATCATAAGCCATTTATTTTGGCATCTACCCCTTAGGGGTAAAAGTATCAAAATTAGGGGTAGGTTTGGGGTAATTTTTCAAAATTCAGGGCCAAAAGGAGCAACCGCCCTATAAGGAGGTAAAAAGGGAGAAAACGTATTTTTTTGAAATAAAAAAGGACGACGGTGCTTTTTCCGTCGTCCGATGTAAACTATAGTTTATATTTTATTGTTTTTTCACGAGAATCGCATACAATTCCTCTCGGCAGGTCACGCCGAGCTTGGAGTAAAGGGTTCGCGTATAGAGCTTCACGGAGCTCTCCGATACGTACAAAATTTCGGCGATCTCTCTGCGTTTTTTATATTGAAGTATCAGCTCCAGCACCTCGCGCTCACGGGGAGCGAGGGTCTCGCCGCTCTTCAAGCACAAAAGCACCTTGCCGATCTTTATGTCCATCGGCATCGTGGCGATATCGATCCCCAGCTGCTCCGACTCCGCGGGAGTGAAGGTGGGAATATCGCTCTTATGAACGTAATCCTGCATCATCCAATAAACGAGCAGAAGCAGAAGCTCGGATGCTATGTAGGTGACCGAAAGGAATTCGTATTCCCAACGCACGAGCTTTTCGAACAGCCACATCAGAAGATTGCTGAATACAATGGCGGCGATAAAGCCTGCGAGCTTGGGCCCGGCGATCTTCTTTTTTCTGACCGAGTGAACGATCGTACCGATCATTGCGGCAAAATAGCCGAGCAGATACACCATATAGAAGGGATGCAGCACGCCGTATTCCTTTACGAGCTTCGCCGCACCGTCGATCATTTCAATATCCACGCTCTTGTAGTATAGCGGGAGCATCGGCGCGCTTGCGACGATGGCGAACATCAGTACGCCGAGCGAAACGCAGGTGATCACGCGTGCTTTCTTGATCTCAAATCCGCAAAGCCGAACGATCGTCAGGAACATAAACGCCGAGAGAAACACGCTGCCGAGGTACGCCACGTCGTTGGCAAACAGAGCAAAGCCTACGGTATTTGCAAGGGATATCAGAAGGTATCCGAGATTGACCACCGTAATGCTGATATACAGCATCGTCAGCCAAAGCTCCTTATTTTTTACCATCAGCAGGTAGGCGATCAGCAAGCCTATGGCGGCTATCAGGCATATCGCATATCCAACTGTCATAGGCTTACCTCCTTGTAAATTGCTTATTTATTAAAATAATTATATCACAAGGCGTCCGTTTTTACAATATGTTTTCGAAACATTTGTCCGTTTTTTCCAACAATTATGCTTGAAAGCCCCTTATGTCTATTATATTATACACCAAAAGAGCCGCTATATCAAGCAACGAATGTTAACCTTGCGTTCTGCACCGTATTTACGCAGATCCGCACAGGGCCGCGCTTACAGGGATCCCTAAGAAAAGCATAATAGTATCCGCCGCCCTCCCGACCGTCACAGAATATCCACCGTTTCATGACCAAGCGCCTTATTCATGCTTCGCACGGCGCAGAACTTTCCGCACATCGAGCAGGTATCCTCGTGCTCGGGCTTGCGCTCGTCGCGGATACGCTTCGCCGTTTCGGGATCCAGAGCGCACGCCCACTGTGCCTCCCAATCGAGCCTGCGGCGCGCATCTCCCATACGGTCGTCGATATCCCTTGCGTGAGGGATCTTCTTGGCAATGTCCGCTGCGTGCGCCGCAATCTTGGAGGCGATAATTCCCTGCTTCACGTCGTCCACGTTGGGAAGCGCCAGATGCTCGGCGGGGGTCACGTAGCAAAGGAAGGCGGCACCCGATGCCGCGGCGATCGCACCGCCGATCGCGGAGGTGATATGATCGTAGCCGGGCGCAATATCGGTAACGATAGGACCGAGAACGTAGAAGGGCGCGCCCATACAGACCGTCTGCTGCAGCTTCATATTGGCTTCGATCTGATCCATCGGCATATGTCCGGGACCCTCTACCATCACCTGTACATCCTTTTCCCAAGCACGCTTTGTCAGCTCTCCGAGGCGCACAAGCTCCTCGATCTGACACACGTCGCTGCCGTCCGCAAGGCAGCCGGGACGGCAGGCATCACCGAGAGAAATGGTCACGTCATACGCACGGCAGATCTCAAGGATCTCATCGAAATACTCGTAGAAGGGGTTTTCCTCCCCCGTCATGCACATCCAGGCAAACACGAGCGAGCCGCCGCGGGAGACGATGTTCATTTTTCTCTTATGCTTTCTGATCTGCTCGATGGTCTTACGGGTAATACCGCAATGAAGGGTAACGAAGTCCACGCCGTCCTCCGCGTGAAGCCTTACCACATCGATAAAGTCCTTTGCGGTGAGGGTCGCGAGGTCGCGCTGATAGTGGATCACGCTATCGTACACGGGAACGGTGCCGATCATCGCGGGACACTCACTTGTGAGCTTTCTGCGGAAGGGCCGGGTGTTGCCGTGGGAGGAGAGATCCATAATTGCCTCCGCACCCATATGGACCGCCGCCATCACCTTTTCCATCTCAATATCGTAATCCTTGCAGTCGCGGGACACCCCGAGATTCACGTTGATCTTGGTGCGAAGCATCGAGCCGACGCCGTTCGGATCGATGCAGGTATGTAACCTGTTGGCGCAGATCGCGACCTGCCCTTTTGCAACGAGGTCGCGGATCTCTTCTTCGGTTCTGTATTCCTTGGCGGCGACCGCCTTCATTTCGGGCGTGATCAAGCCATGTCTTGCGGCGTCCATTTGCGTTGTGTAATTTCTCATTGCAATCGATTCCTTTCAAACGGTTTTATTTTGCAAATCGGCTGTTCAGATCAAAAGCGTGATCCATAGGTCCCGCGCCCTCTCCAAGGTCGAGCATCGCGGCAAGTGCACCCGAGATATAATCCTTTGCTCTTTGTACGGAGCTCTCAAGGTCATATCCTTTCGCGAGGTTGGATGCAATGGCTGACGAAAGCGTGCAGCCCGTGCCGTGTGTGTTGGGATTGTTGATACGCTTACCGCTGAACCATTTGTAGTTGCCGTTTACATACAGAAGATCGTTTGCATCGCTCACGCTATGACCGCCCTTAAGCAGAACCGCGCAGTGATACGCCTCGCCAATGATATTCGCTGCTTTTCGCATATCGTCCTTATTTTGAATCTTCATTCCCGACAACACCTCTGCCTCGGGGATATTGGGGGTTACGAGAGTCGCAAGCGGAATCAGCTCATTTTTTAGTACGTCGATCGCGTCCTCATGGATCAGCCTTGCGCCGCTTGTGGCAACCATCACGGGATCGATTACAACGTTTTCCGCCATGTGAAATTTCAGTCTTTCTGCAATGGTTCTGATCAGCTCTGCCGAGCTGACCATGCCTATTTTTACGGCATCGGGAAAAATATCCTCAAACACCGCATCGATCTGATCCTTCAGAAATTCGGGCGTTACCTCCGCGGTGGATCTTACGCCGACCGTGTTCTGCGCCGTCAGCGCCGTGATCGCGCTCATGGCATAAACACCGTTCAGCGTCATCGTTTTCAAATCCGCCTGAATACCGGCGCCTCCGCTGCAGTCGCTTCCCGCAACGGATAAGGCGGTCCTCATTTTCTTACTTCCCTGCATAACAGATCCCAAGCTCCCTTACTCTTGCCTTCAGCTCGGCCGCCGCCGCCCTCGGGCTCTCGGCCTTCATAATCGCGGAAACAACGCAGATACCCGCAATGGGAATGCCTGCGAGAACGTCAATGTTGTTTTTATTGAGTCCGCCGATGGCGTTCACGGGGATCGGAACGGCTTTGCAAATGTCAGAGAGTGTTTCGGTAGACGTGAGAACGGTTTTCACCTTGGTCGTGGTCGGATAGATCGCGCCGACGCCGAGATAGTCCGCGCCGCCCTCATAGGCTTCCAGCGCCCACGGCACGGTCTTGGCAGTCGCGCCGATGATGAAGTTTTCACCGAGGATTTTTCTCGCGGTCGCGATCGGCATATCCTCTTTTCCGAGGTGAACGCCCTCTGCGCCTACGGCAAGAGCCACATCCACACGATCATCAATGATCAGCGGAACGTTGTATTTTTTCGTCAGAGCGTGAACCTTTTCCGCAAGGTCTATATACTCCATTGTGGTCTTGTTCTTCTCACGGAGCTGCAAGATCGTCGCGCCGCCCTTGAGTGCTTCTTCCACACGGCGAAGGAATTCCGCTCCCTCAAAGCCCGTGGAATCGGTGATAAAGTAAAGCGTTGTATCAAAGCTTTTCATATTCTTCTCCTTATACGTACAGATAATCGTTCAGCACGGGCTGCAGCCCCTCGCCCTCAATATCCTTATACATCCGCTCAAGGCTGCGGCTATCGTCGATCTCGAACTGCTCGTCGCCCCGCGCCTCCTCGCTTTCCTTCCCGCTGTACTTGCTCTCGTGATCGCCGATGCCCGTGGAGACCCCCGCCGAAACCTTCGTAGCGGCGATCTTTACGATGCCGTTGCGAAATTCCGCGCTCTCGCGGGAGGAAACGGTGATTCCGACGAACGGCAGGAAGATGCGGTATGCGCAGAGGATCTGACAGAGCTGCCTTTCGTGAACGTCAAGGGGATTTATCTTGTCATTGTTGATGATGGGACGAAGACGAGGGCAGGAGAGCGACATCTCGGCGTGAGGGTATTTTCTCTGCAAATAATAGACGTGCAAAGCGCTTGCCAGTGCATCCTTGCGAAAGTCCGAAAGCCCGAGAAGCGCCGAGAATGCCACGCCTCTCATACCGCCGCGCAAGGCTCTCTCCTGCGCATCGAAGCGGTAGGGCCATACGCGCTTGTGACCAAGCAGGTGAAGCTTTTCGTATTTATCGGTATCGTAGGTCTCTTGGAACACGGTCACGTAGTCCGCGCCGCATTCGTGAAGGAATTTATACTCATCGGTGTTGACGGGATAGATCTCAAGGCCCACCATACGGAAATATTTTCTCGCCAGCTTGCAGGCCTCACCGATGTATTCCACGTTGCTCTGCGCACGGCTCTCGCCCGTGAGAATCAGGATCTCCTCCATGCCGCTTTCGGCAATGACCTTCATTTCCTTTTCGATCTGCGCCATGGTGAGCTTCATACGGTGGATGTGGTTATAGCAGTTAAAGCCGCAATATACGCAGTAGTTTTCACAGTAATTGGCAATATACAAGGGCGTAAAAAGATACACCGTATTGCCGAAATGCTTGCTCGTTTCCAGCCTTGCTCTCTCTGCCATCTGCTCAAGAAACGGCTCTGCCGCAGGTGACAGCAGCGCCTTGAAGTCCTCAACAGAGCAGGTCGTATGTTCAAGAGCTGCACGCACATCTTTTGCCGTGTATTTACTGTAATCGTAAGAGTTCATCTGCGCCAAGACAAGCGCGCATACGTCCGACTCGATGATCTCCATACCGGGCAGATATTCCATATGATTTTTCCTGCTCGTCGGATCGTTTTCGATGCGGTGCTTTTTGGCAAGCGCTTCGGGCGAGAGATGCTCCGAATCCACGAAAAATTGGTTTTCCATAAAATCTCCTCCTAATGATTGGAGTTCCGAAGGAACTCGTGGGCGGGATAAGCGAATTTACAAAACATATAATGCATCATTCCCGCCCTTAATCACGCAAAAAGCCTGTCAAGGGATCGGATGCGGATGCGCCGCGGGTCAGAACTCTTCCAAGGCCCGCAAGGTATGCCTTGCGACCGGCTTCGATCGCCTGCTTGAAGGCGGACGCCATCATAGGAAGGTCGCCTGCGGTGGCAAGCGCGGTATTCGCCATAATTGCCGCCGCGCCCATCTCCATCGCCTCGCAAGCCTGCGAGGGTCGGCCGATACCCGCATCCACGATGATGGGCAGGTCGATCTCGTCAATGAGTATCTGAATAAATTCCTTGGTGGCAAGACCTTTGTTCGAGCCGATGGGGGAAGCCAAAGGCATTACGCTTGCCGCTCCCGCATTCACAAGATCGCGCGCGGTGTTCAGATCGGGATACATATACGGCATCACCACAAATCCCTCTTTTGCAAGGATCTCGGTCGCCTTGACCGTTTCCACGTTATCGGGAAGGAGATATTTGGAGTCGCGCATGATCTCGATCTTCACGAAATTGCCGCAGCCAAGCGCACGGGCAAGGCGTGCGATGCGGACGGCTTCTTCTGCGTTTCTCGCGCCCGAGGTATTGGGAAGGAGCGTGATCCCCTTCGGTATGTAGTCGAGAATGCTTTCGTTCTCCTTGGTGTTGGCACGGCGCACCGCCAGGGTGATGATCTCCGCACCCGCATCCTTGACGGCCGCTTCAATGAGCTTCATCGAATATTTTCCCGAGCCGAGAATGAAGCGGGAGTTAAATTCGTGGCCGCCGATAATAAGCTTGTCGCTATTCATTTTGTTTTCCTCTTTTCCTTATACGTCAAATTGTTTTGCTAAAATACGAAGCACCGTATGTGCCTCGTGCGCGGCGCAAATCATAACACGGGACGATACAAGCCCGATTCCGTCTTGGACGTCGCTTTTTTCATCTCCGCAAAGATAGAATTTGCTTGTTATTTTTCTTGTTTGGATACGGTTGGCATCATAAAGGCCCGCCATGCCCGAAGCCGCAACAAGATATTTGTCGGGAAGCTCGGAAAGCACGTTATTTGCAAATATTGCTTTACATTCCGCATCGTCAAAGGCCTCACAGATGATGTCTGCATCCGAGAGAAGCGCCGCGGCATTCTCTTCCGTGATGCGCGCCGTATGCACCGTTAGCGAGACGTACGGCGCAATTTCCTTCAGGTTTTGTGCGAGGGCATCGGTCTTATACATACCGATCTGCCCCGCCTTGTACTGCTGGCGGTGAAGATTCGTAATATCCACGCGGTCAAAGTCGCACAGGATCAACCGTCCCACCCCCGCCCGCGCGAGCGCGATGGCGATATTGGAGCCAAGACCGCCAAGACCGCACACGGCGACCGTAGCGCAGGAGAACGCCCGATGCAGCTCCTTGCCGTGGCGCGCCTCCAGGGCGCGATTCCATTCCTCCTTTGTCGGGATCATTTAGCCACCTCCCACAAAGCTTACGATCTCAATTCCGTCACCGTCCATAAGCACGGTTTCGCCGTACCGTGCCACGGCAACGATATCGCCGTTATGCTCGACGGCAATACGCTTCATATCGTAATTTGCCGCCGTAAGATATTCGGCAAGTGTCTTGCCCGCAATATCCTTCTCTTCTCCGTTTACCCTTACCATTTCGCACCTCCGTAAAAATTGCAACAAAAAAAGGAGCTACCGATTCGGTAACTCCAAAAATTTCTTCGATCCTCCCAATAGTCTCGTATCAGGCATCCCTACGTTGGCATTATCCAAATCAGGTTCTCGGTCGAAGGTCGCACCTTCCTCTCAGCCTGTATACAAGCTCCCGCTTTTTCAGTTGTGAATCTATTATACACCCATGGAAAGAAAAAAGCAAGTGTTTTTTATAAGAAAATCATACCCCCTCGGCGTATTTCTTCGGAGATACGCCGATCGCCCTTTTGAAGGCCTGGCTGAAGGTATAGATATCGGGATAGCCGAGCGCGGCGGCCACCTCGCCGACGCGCATTCCGTCGAGGCGCAGCAGCGTGCAGGCCGCCTCGGCGGCAAGGGTATTTTTATAACCGACGGGCGAGGTGCCGAGCTTCTCGGCAAAGAGGCGGCGCATATGCCCCTCGCTGATGCCGCAGAGCGCGGCGAGCCGCTCCCCCGTGATGCGCTCGGTGTAATTCTTGCGGATATACTCTACGGCGGGGGCAATCCTTCCGAGATGCGTGTGCTCTGCGGGCGCAAGCGTGCGAAGGAGCAGCGAGATCAGACGGTAAAGATCGCCAACGGCGGTCAGCCTCTCGGTATGGAAGCGCGAAAGGATCTCGTAAAAGAGCGAGCGCAGCGCACCTCCCTCTCCCTCACCCCCGATCACGGTGGGTGCTAAGCAGATCGGCTCTATACGCCGCCTTCCCTCTTCCACCTCCGCCTCGAGGATAAACTCAACGTAGATGCATTCCGCGGCGCCGCGGATCTCGTAGCTGTATTCCGAAAAAACGGGAAGATACACGGCATCGCCGCGCTGTGCCACCCTTCTCCCCTCTGCCGTGCGATACTCGTATTTTCCCTTGATGATATAGAGAAAGGCCGAGGTCGTCCTTCCCTTGTTATGGAAGCGCTGCAGGGAGGGCACGTATTGCACGGCACGCATATCGCGCACCGAATAATTTAAATTTTGATCCATAAAAGCACGTCCCCCATCTTTTTTCTTCATTTTATCATTTTGCGCGCAGGTTGTCAAGAAAAAATGTTCGTTTTGCTTAAATAATATTCGTTTTTCACATTGTTTATGCACTTTTTTGATGGTATAATTGTGATGAAAACAACTTTTAAAGGAGAGAGATATGAACGCAAAACAGATCAAAGAGCTTGCCTACCGATGCGGTGCGGATCTTTGCGGCATTGCGCCCCTGGATCGCTTTGAGGGCGCGCCCCCGAATATGGATCCCCGCTTCATTATGCCCGAGGCAAAGAGCATGATCGTTATGGGCTTCCGCGTGATGCGCGGCTCACTCAGAGGCATCGAGGAGGGCACCTTCTTCTCGAATTACTCCGCGATGGGCTACGGCGCGATCACCTACAACTACATACCGATGACGGTCATCAACATCTGCCGCGTAATCGAGGACGAGGGCTACGAGGCCATCCCGATCGGCCATCAGAGCGATTGGCGCGGCATCGACAACGAGGGCCATCCGCGCGAGCGCTATTCCAAATCCGTTGACGGCGTGAAGCCCCAGCCGGATATTATGCTGCACCTGCGCATCTGCGCCTACCTTGCGGGTCTCGGCGAGATCGGCTACTCGAAGATGCTTCTCACCCCCGAATTCGGCCCGAGAGTGCGCATCGGCGTGATCCTGACCGAGCTGGAGCTCGAGCCCGATCCCATCTACAGCGGACCGAAGCTCTGCAATAAGTGTATGGCCTGCGTGCGCGAATGCCCCGGCCACGCCATCAGCCCGACCAAGACCGTGAAGGTCAACCTCGCCGGTCACGACGTGGAATGGGGCGAGCTGGACTGTGATGCCTGCGATATCGCCTTCCGCGGCGGCGAGCTCTGCCCCGAGGGAGAGCGCGGCACCTACCAGGAGGGCAGAGACGACGTGCGTCCCGGCTCCCATACCCCCTTCTACTTCAAGCCTGCCAACCTCTACAACACGGGGCAAGCGGTTTGCGGTGCGAAGGGCTGCACGCGCGCCTGCATGATCTCGCTGGAGAAGCGCGGCATGCTTTCCAACAAATTCAAAAAGCCCTTCCGCCGCCGGCCGCTCTGGAGCGTGGACTGGTCGGATTACGAGCCCCTTGAGGGCGGTAACACCTCCGTCAGCGCCCTCGGCGCTATGTCCAAGGTGGGAAAAAAGCCCAAGGAAGAGCAAAACGAGCTTTCCAAAAAGCACGATAAGGAAGCAGACTGAGGAGTGGCGTATGCTGAAGCTTTCGGTTGGATATCAGGATAGCGAAAAGAACGGTTTTTCACAGATCGTGCGCACCTACAGGGATGCGATCGAGGAGGTCTACTTCGCCTTCGTCGGCGAGCCGAGCGGCCGCTCTGCGCTCGGCGGCTATGACGGATACTTCGATTACACCCTGCAGGCGCGGCTCGTTTCCGAGCTGAAGGCGATCCGCGCCCTCGGCATAAGGCTCGATCTGCTCTTCAACGCCAACTGCTACGGCGCGGATGCAATGAGCGAGGTGCTGCGCGGCCGCGTTTTATCCATTATAGAATACCTGGAGAGCGAGGGGCTCTTGCCCGAAACGGTCACCACCGCCTCCCCTGCGATCGCGACCGTCGTGCGCGAGTGCTTTCCCTCGATCGAGCTGCGCGCCTCGGTGAATATGCGGATCGGCAGCGTGAAGGGAATGCAATATATGTCCCATCTCTTCGACAGCTTTTGCGTTGCCAAGGAGGTCAACCGCGATCCTTCGCGCCTTCGCGCGATGCGTGCGTTCGCGGATGCCGAGGGAAAAAGGCTCGTTATGTTAGCCAACAGCGGCTGTATGCGGGACTGCTCGGGGCAGATCTTTCACGACAATATGGTGGCGCACGAGAGCGAGATCGCAAGGCAGAAAAACATAAAGCTGCTTCCCTACGCCTGCTGGAATTATCTGAAGGACCCGAAAAACTACCCCGCCGTGCTGCAGAACACTTGGATCCTGCCCGAGGATATCGACCGCTACGAGGGGCTGATCGACACCGTGAAGCTGGCGACGCGCACGCACGCGCTGCCGGGTATGGTGATCGACGCCTATGCAAGACGGCGCTACTTGGGAAACCTGCTCGATCTCTTCGAGCCGGGCTTCAGCCCCGTCTTTGCGCCCTATGTCATAGACCGCTCGCGGCTCCCTGCCGATTTCTTCGAGAGGACCGTTGGGTGTGACAAGGCCTGCGAGAGGTGCGACTACTGCCGTGCCGCCTTAGAGGGCGCGCTGGTGAACGCCGACGAATGAGGAAAAAATATGAAGATCAACGAGCATTTTTATAAAAACAGCCCCTTCTATCGGGCTCCCGAGGATCTTGTTTTTTACGACGTAAAAAAGCACGAAAGCATCGCGGTGCACGGGATCCTTGATGATAAAGCACAAACGGGCTTCCCGAGAATGCCGCGCGCGGTGGCGGAGGCAACGAACGAGCGCGTCGCCTGCCTTTACACCAATCCCGCAGGCGGCAGAGTGCGCTTCAAAACCGATTCGGCGCGCCTTGCCCTGCGCGCCACCTATCCGAATCTCACGCCGAGAAGCATCCTGACCGATCAGGCATCGATGGGCTTCGACGTATATCTTTACGAAAACGGCGTGCCGACCTTTTACGCCGCGCCCTATCCGCCCGTGGATATGACGGACGGCTACGAAAAATGCATCACCCTCGGCAAAGGAGAGCACGAGGTGGAGATCTATCTGCCGATCTACAACGATCTTGCGAGCCTCGCGATCGGTCTGGACGCGGGCGCATCCCTTGCGCCCCCCACGCCGTACACAAGAAATAGGCCGATGCTCTACTACGGCTCCTCCATCACGCAGGGTGCCTCCGCATCCCGTGCGGGCAACGTCTACTCCGCGATCCTCGAGCGCCGCTTTGATACGGATTTCATCAACCTCGGCTTTGCCAGCGGTGCCTGCGGCGAGGAGGCGATCGGTGCCTATATGGCAAGCCTCTCGCCCTCGGTCTTCGTCTGCGATTACGATTACAACGCGCCGAGCGCCGCGCATCTTGCCGCCACGCATCTGCCGCTCTACCGCAAAATGCGCGCGGCGCATCCCACGCTTCCGATCATCCTGATCACGAAGCCGATCCTGCTCGCCTGTGCCGACAACGAAGACAATGACCGCCGCAGAGAGATCATATGCGAGACCTACCGCACCGCGCGTGCCGAGGGAGACAAAAACGTCTATCTGATCGACGGAAAGCAGATGCTCGCCCGCTACGGGGCGGGGATGGCCTGCGCCGACGGCGTGCATCCGAACGATCTCGGTATGCTTGCCTACGCGGATGCCATTACAAGGATCCTGCAAAACGAGCTTGGCTGGGAGGTGCGCGGAAAATGAAATGCATCGGAAGGCTACAGCACCTTTCCTCGGGCGAGATCGCCCTTTCGCGCATCGGCATCGGCTTTGAGTGCCTCGACCGCGAGCTCTTCAGGCCCGAGCCCTGCTACGACCCTGCCGCAGCGGCAGGCGCAAAATACGCCAGATGCCAGACGGGCTGGGCAAGGTGCGAGACAAAAGAGGGCGCATACGATTTCGCTTGGCTCGACGCGGTGGTCGATAGCCTGCGTGCGCGCGGCATCGAGGTATGGTTCAACGTCGGCTACGGCAACCCTCTCTATATGAAAGACATCCCGAACAAGACAGGCGTCGGCTGCGTGCCGCTTTATTTCGGGGAGAAATGCCTTGCGGCGTGGAAAAACTACGTATCCGCGCTTGCAGAGCATTTTTCGGGAAGAGTGACGCTCTTCGAGCTTTGGAACGAGCCGGAGGCGGACCACTTCTGGTATCCCGAGGCACCCGATCCCGCGGCCTACGCAAGACTCTACGCCCTCACCGCAAAGGAGATAAAAAAGCATATCCCCGAGGCAAAATTTGCCGCCACGGTGGCATCGGGCTTTGACTTTGATTTTATCGAAAAAATGCTCACCGCTATGCAGGGAATGCAGGTGGACTTCTTTGCCTACCACGCGCATTCGCGCCTGCCCGAGGTCTCCTTCGGCAGAGGCGGCAGCTACCTTGAAAACGTCGCGCATCTGCGCCGCCTGCTCGACGGGGCGGGCTTTCAAAAAACGATGCTTATCCAAGGCGAGGCAGGACAGCCCTCCTGGGCGCCGAAGGGGCATTGGCTCTATAAGGACGGCTTTGACGATCCGCGCGCCCAGGCGGTTTGGCTTCTGCGCCGCTTCGCGCTGGACCACTACGCAGGCGTTGCCCTCACCTCCTTCTTTATGATCGCGGATATATGGGAGAAGCCCTACGAGACCGCCACGCAGACCCTGCCGCGCGCCCAGGCAAACGGCATTCTGAACGGCCTCGTCTACACCCCGAAGCCCTCCTACGAGGCATTTTGCCACGCGGCGGCCGCGCTTTCGGGCGTGCTCACGCCCTCGGACGAGGACTGTGCGGTGATACCGCGCGAGAGCACCGAGGGGCAGAGCGTTTGCCTTCCTTTTATCAAGGACGGCGCACCGGCGTATCTTTATTATCTCCCCATCGCACCGGCCGAGAGATACGAGAGCCGCGCAGACCTCTGCCTTCCCGCCCCTCTCACGGACGGCGTGCTCGCCGATCTTCTGACGGGCGAGGTCTTTTCGCTTCCCTCTCCCACCGTCACGGAAAACGGCGCAAAATACAGTGCGCTTCCCTTGAAAAATTACCCCTATCTTATCACGGAACGCGCAAATATCCCTATCATTTGTAAATAATTATATGCAAAAAGGGGCTGTCGCATTTAGGCATAACCGAATAAAAAACAGGGGTATTGTGAAAAGATCACAGTACCCCTTTGAAATGAATCACAAATTTGAGGAAATCAAGGTCGAAAACCTGCGGTTTTCCTCATTTTTTATTTTTTTATTCTTTCTCCCCTCTCTCTCTCTCGACGTATGTATATACGCCTTCGGGGCGAGAACGAAGAATTCTGCTCTAAATCCATTCGCCCCACGGTTCTGTTCTCATTAAGAATTCGCTAAGTTCGTATTTACGGCTAAATTTCCTCGGATTTTGTATTGATTATTTTGAATTCTTAATGAGACAGCCCCTTTTTCTTCTGCGCAGATTCCTTCTTTTAAGAATCATCTGTTTTTCTTTTCACGGCTCTTAAAATCCGCCTCGATCCTTTTGCCCCAGGAGGCGTCGAGCGGCGCATGCGTGCGCAAGCGGCAGGCCGCCTCGGAGACCGACTCGAAGAGCACGCGCGTGCCCTCGCCGTCGGCGTGGTAATTCACGGCGCGGTCACGGCCGATGCCGTAGCGCGCGGCGGTCTTTACCGCATCGATATTCGCACCGATGAAAAGGAACTCCCAGCCGTATCTTTGCTTCTGCCGCTCGATCATCGCCTTCACCCTTTCGCTCGAATAGCGATGGCTCGCGTTCTCCATCCCGTCGGTGGTGATGATGAACATCGTATGTGCGGGCACGTCCTCGGCGCGTGCGTACTTATGCACGTTCCCGATATGGTGGATCGCGCCGCCGATGGCATCGATCAGCGCGGTGCTGCCGCCGACCGCGTAGTCGCGCTCGGTCATCCTCGGAATATCCGCCAGCCGCACCCTATCGTGCAGGACCATGCTTTCATCGTCGAAAAGCACGGTGGAGACCAGGCACTCGCCCGCCTCCTTTTTCTGCTTTTCGATCATCGCGTTGAAGCCGCCGACGGTGTCGCTCTCCAGCCCTGCCATCGAGCCGCTGCGGTCAAGGATAAATACAAGCTCGGTAAGATCTCTGTTTTCGTTTTTCATAATAAAAAACCTCTCTTTCTTTCGGTGTCTCAATTATACACCGAAAAAGAGAGGCAAAGGTCGCATAGCAGGCGACATTTTTTTATTCTATGACCTCGATCAAAAAGCTCACGGGGCGAAAGCCGTCGTTGCAGGAGATCATCGCGGAATAAGGGTCCTTCATCCATCCGTCGAAGAAATTGCCGCCGCCCTCGGAAAGCACCCTCACGAAGGGAGAAACGCTCTCCCACGCGCTCTCGCAAAAGCCCTCGGGTCTCTGCCCTTCCTCGGAGATAAACACCTGCCCGACCTCGATATCGCAGGTGTGGAGGATGGGGTTTTCGTATTTTGCGATCAGATCGTCATAGCGCGTCTTACGCATCGCGGTGATCCTGATCTTCTTCATTTTATAGCTTCCTTTCTTCCGTATTTTACACTAACAAGCTCTGATCAAAGGCGAAGAGCGCCTCGTTGATCTCAAAAATATTGTAATTTCCGTGGCTGATGAAATACTCGATAATAATATCGAACTTGTTGCTGTGAGATAAGGCGAAGCCCGCCTTGCGAAGCAGCTCCTCGGTCTCGGCAAGGGAGAGGTGCAGCGCGATCGCAAAGGCAAGCGCGGTCGGCTTGCTCGGCTTATACGCCGCGTCCGAGCGGATCTTGGAGAAGAGCTTGCGGTCGATATTCGCCCTTTTGTAGCATTGCGCATCGGTCATACCGCTCTCGTCGATCTTGCGCAGCAGCATTTCGGAGAAGCTCTCGTCGAGCCGCCGCAGCCGATCGTCAAGGTCGCCGTGCGGGGGCTTGGCGCCCGCCTCGCACATCTCGAAGGAAAGCGGCTCTGGCTCATACTTTCTCGCACGGGATGCCCCCATAGCAAACGGCGCGCAGGCATCTCTTCGCCCTCTCTCCCGCCGTATATCCGTATGCGCCTGTGCATAGCGATCGTCGATATATTCCTTGATGTCGGAAAAAAGCTTCTCCGAGATCGCATAGGATTCGCCGTCAAAGACCACGAGATAGACCTGCATCTCATTTTCAAGAAGAAAGGCGCCGATCTCGTCGATCGCCACGCGGAGCGCCTCGGCACGCGGATAGCCGAACGCGCCTGCCGAGATCAGCGGAAACGCCACGCTCGCAAAGCCTCTCGCCCTCGCAAGCGCGAGCGACTCACGGTAGCAGGAGGCAAGAAGTTCCCTTTCGCCCTGACGGCCGTCCCGATAGACGGGGCCGACGGTATGTATCACGTATTTTGCAGGCAGCCGATAGCCGCCCGTGAGCTTCGCCTGCCCGACCTCGCAGCCGCCAAGCGCACGGCACTCGGCAAGCAGCCCGGCACCCGCGGCAGAGTGGATCGCGCCGTCCACGCCGCCACCGCCGAGAAGCGAGGGATCCGCCGCGTTGACGATGGCATCCACCGCCATTTTCGTTATATCGTTGCGCACAATTGCAAGTGGCATAGACCGACGCACTCCTTCCTTTTCGGTTCTCTTTGCTTCTATTATACAATAAGGAGCAAAAAAATGCAAGTCACCGAAAAACGCCCGGTTCTGCCGCGTGTCTCTTTGTCGAAAAACGGCATATACTGGCAAGGGTGCCCCAAAAAAAGAAAGGATAGAAAAAATGTGCAAATACGATCCGTATAAGCGAAGCTACGGCAACCGCTGCGGCGGCTGCCCGAAGCATACAACACCGCCCTGCGAGGAAGGGCGCGCACCGAGCGAATGCTGCGCCGAAGGACCGAGAGGACCCGTCGGTCCGAGAGGCCCTATGGGACCGCGCGGTCCGCAAGGCCTGCCGGGCGAGATCGGACCTGTAGGCCCTCGAGGTGCGGTTGGTCCCGCAGGTCCCCAAGGTTTACCAGGTGCGGTTGGCCCCGCCGGTCCGCAGGGCGAAGTCGGCCCTGTAGGCCCCCAGGGCGAGGTCGGTCCCGTAGGCCCCCAGGGCGAGATCGGTCCCC
>JAGBBQ010000116.1 GCA_017938425.1 Clostridia bacterium
GCCCAACGGCCGTTTCCGTCCATAATGATACCGACGCTGTTGATCCGCCCCTGCGTATCGGGGATCGGCTTGTTTTTCCTAAAAAGCATATTTTCTCCTTACGGGGAGACGATCAGATCTCCATAACCTCTTTGGTCTTGGCAGCGGTTACGGCGTCTACCTCTTTTACAAACTTATCGGTGAGATCCTGCACGCTCTTATCGCCTGCCTTCGCCTCATCCTCGGTCAGCTCGCTGTTCTTCTTCATTGCCTTGATCTTGTCATTGGCGTCTCTGCGGATGTTACGAAGCGCGACCTTCGCGTCCTCACCCATCTTTGCGACCTGCTTGGAAAGCTCCTTACGGCGCTCCTCGGTCGTGGGCGGGAAGGTCAGACGGATGCAGCTGCCGTCGTTCTGCGGATGAATGCCGATATCGGAGGTGAGGATCGCCTTCTCGATACCCTTCATAGCGGTCTTGTCCCACGCGGTGATGGTGATGGTCCTCGCATCGGTCACCTTGATCTCCGCGATCGCGGAGATCGCGGTGGGAGAGCCGTAATAATCGACGTTGACCTTCTTCAGAACGTCGGGGTTGGCTCTGCCTGCACGGATGGTGGAAAGGTTCTCGGAATAAGAGGCGATGCTCTTCTTCATTTTCTCTTCATAGGGCTTGGTATCAAATTTCATTTTTCGTTCTCCTTATATGTAGTCAAAATTTTAATCAATCGGGGGTTACGACCGTACCGGGCTTCTCACCCTTGACGGCGGCATAGATATCCATCGGCTCGTTCATACCGAAGATGCGGACGGGCAGACCGACCGAGCGGCAGAAGGCGGCCGCAGTCGCATCGATCGCGGCAAGCCCCTTCTCCAGAATGTAGGAGCAACAGACCTCGGGCAGCTTCTTCGCCGTGGGATCCTTTCGCGGATCGGCGGTGTAGATATAGTCAATGTTCTTCGCCATCAGCATCGCATCGGCAGAGATCTCGGCGGCACGCACGGCACCTGCCGTATCGGTGGATACGAAGGGCATACCGAGCCCCGCACCCAGAATAACGATCTTACCCTCGCCGAGATAGCGCTTCGCAAGCTCGGCATCGTAGGTCTCTGCAAAGGGGACCATCGGAATGGCGGTCATCACCGTGGCACAGTAGCCCGCGCGGATGAGCGCATCCTTCAGGCAAAGCGAGTTGATCACGGTGGCGAGCATACCCATACGGTCTGCCGTGGTGCGATCCATTTCTCCGCCCTGACGGCCGCGCCAGATATTTCCCGCGCCAACGACCACGGCGACCTCAACGCCGCTCTTCACGCATGCGCCGAGCGCCTCGGCAACACCGTCTACAAAGGGATGGCTGTAAAGCTCGCCGCTATCCTGCGCAAGCGCCTCGCCGGAGAGCTTAATTAATACGCGTTTCATATAAAATCTCCCTAAAAATATTTTCTCTTATATTCTACTACAAAGTTTTAGTTTTGTAAACACCTTTTTGGCAATTTTTTCAGAAAATTCAACTTTATCCGGCATTCGGAGGAGAAACGAAAGGATCGGCGCCGTCCGCCGACGCATCGAAGGAGCAAAGAAAAGAAAAATGCGCACCTGTTTTCGGATGCGCATTTTTTCTGCATTTTTCTTGTTTTTGCAAATAATTCTTAACATTTATCTTCTTTTTCGGAAGAACGGACAAAAAAACTCGTGCCCATCCTCTGCGGGAAGGGCACGAGCAAAAATTCATTTTACGAAGGCAAAGGCAAAATTACTTGCCTGCCTGCATCTCTGCAACCGACTCAAGGATCGCATCTGCCATGTAGATCAGCTGCTCCTCGTCAAGGCCGTAGAGAGGAAGGTGCGTGAAGCGCTTGTAGAACACTTCCTCGCAAACGGGACAGGTCTTTGCAACCTCGTCGGGATCAATGCCAAGGATGGTGTGAACTACGTTGAAGCGGTAGAGGGGACCGAAGTGAGGAATGTTGGTAACACCCTTCTCTTCAAGCTTCTTCTTCAGCTGCTGGATCGTGCCGCCTGCCTTCGCAGGGTCGATCTGAAGGAGGTACATATGATAGGTGGGCTTAATGTCTGCATCGTCAAGCTTGCAGGGGATGATCGCATCGCAAACGGCGAGTCTTCTGTTGAGGTACTCAGCAGCGGCGCGGCGCTCAGCGATGATCTTCTCGTTTCTTGCGATCTGGCGAGCAAGGCCAAGGCCCTGGATCTCGGTGGTGGAGGAGTTGTTGGAGGCAACGAAGGGACCGTACTTGCCCTGGATGGGAGTGATGTTGTAGAGCCAATCCTTGATGGGGCAGGTGAAGTCAAGACCGAGGAAGCGCGCGCGCTTCAGCTCGCCGTCGTAGCCGGGGATAGTGGTGGTTACGATACCGCCCTCGCCGAAGGAGGTGATATTCTTAACCTCATGGAAGGAGAAGGAAGCAAAATCACCGATGGTACCGATCATCTTGCCCTTGTACATTGCGCCGAATGCATGCGCCGCGTCCTCAAGAACAACGATGTCATGCTTCTTAGCAAGCTCCATAATGGGATCCATATCTACGGGGTAGCCTGCCAGATGCACGGGAACGATCATCTTGGTCTTGGGCGTGATCTTCTTCGCAACGTCTGCGGGATCCATATTCAGAGTACGGGGATCCACGTCTGCAAATACGAGCTTGCAGCCGATGGAAAGGGGATATGCCATCGTTGCAACGAAGGTGATAGCGGGAACGATGACCTCGTCGCCCTCCTTGAGGTTCGCATACTTATATGCGATCTCAAAGCCTGCGGTAGCGTTGGTAACGAAGGTGGAGCTATCCGTCTTCAGATACTCGTTGGATGCAGCCTCTGCCGCCTCAACGTTCTTAGCAAGAGAGAGCTTGCCGGGAGGGGTTGCAACAGCGTCCAGCTTCTGGACCTGCTTCCAAACAGCCTCGATAGCATCCTCATACTCCTTGCCCTCGCCCTGCATCAGGAAGCGGATTACCGCCATAAGGTCCTCTGCGTTGTAGTTCTCGCCTACTGCAGCCCACGGAACCTTGGTCGCGCCGGTATTATACCGGAAGTCAGTGGTCTTACCCATTTTAAAATCTCCTTATAGAAAATTTGTATTTTTACATAGCAAACGCTTAAAATGTAAACAATTGTTAAAATTCAGGCTCATAAACCTGAGGAAAATCCTCCCACTTGATCTCACGCACCTCGATATCCTTAATACGGAGCTTGGTGCAATAGGGAGAAAATCCTACGTGACCGCCGCGGATGGGCGCGGGATCGTACAACTCGCTGACAAGCTCTCCGTCCACCACCATAAAGCAATGCCCGCCGATGGCGCCGCAGATCATTCGGATCTCCTTGCCGGGCTCGTAGTGATAGAGCGCCGTGGTTGCATTCAGACCGGGCTGCGGGTTGCGCTCGATGCCGCTCTTATGCTCGTACCAGCCGTTGAGGCCGCAGACGTAGGAATCGCCGAGATACTCGTTCTCCTCATCCACTCTCGCACAAAAGAGCGCGTTGAGATCGCGCGTTGCGGGCAGGACCGATGCCATCGTGAAGCTGAACATCACATCCTTTTCATAGAACTCGTGCGTGAGAAGGATGCCGCCGAAGTTCCCCGTTTCCTCACCGATCAGCCATCCGTTCTCCACCGTCCAGGTACCGCGCAGACGGCGAAAGACCTTCTGCCAATTCTCATCCGGCTGATAGGAAAGAAGGAGGGGCGAATTCTCAAGATCGATCCTTTTGCCAAGCAGGCGAATCTCTTTCATTGAATGTACCTCTGCATATAATTCTTCAACCATAATTATACACAATAAAATCTTGCTTGTCAATAGCCGTTTTCCATTTTCTTCGCCATTTTCTTTGACCGCTGCGCGCCGATGCGTTTTTTATAAACCGAGGGTGTAACGCCCAGGATCCGCTTGAAGCTTTTCGAGAAATAATTGGGCGTATCGAAGCCGAGCCTCTCCGCGATCTCACGCACCGAGAGCGAGCCCTCGGCAAGAAGGTCGGCACCGTTTCGGATCCTTCTCTCGTTGTAATAGGACATCAGGCTCTTTCCCGTCGCGCGCTTGAACTCGCGGAAGACGTAGGCACGGCTGTAGTTCGTCTGCCTTGCGATATCCTCTACGCGCAGACCGCCGCCGAGGCTCTCCTCCATCATACGCAGAATGTTCGGCACAAGGCGGCTCTGCAGCTCGCTTTTTTCGACGAAGACGGGGTTTCCCTGCTCGGTCTCGGTCAGCGAGCGCATCAGGGTGATCAAAAACAGCTCGAGATAGTTCTTGATCAGCTGCTCGCCGCCGAGCGTGGGGGCAGAGAGCAGCTCCATGCGCTGACGGTCGGGATCGCTCTCCGACATATCGAAGGTGCGCTCTCCCTCCTCAAAGACGGAATAAAAAAGGCGCAGGCACCGATCGTCGGGACGCAGCTTTTTTTCCTCGAAGAAGCGCATCGCCTCGGATTTGCATTCGAACGAAACGACGAGCACCTGCGGGGCTCTGCGGCCGTTGGCCTTCAGAATATGATGCTCGTTGGGCTTATGGAAGAGGACCTCTCCCTCCTCCAAAATGATTTCCCTGCCGTCCGCCTCGCAGACGAGGCTCTCCCTCGCCGCGAAAACGATCTCCCAGAAGTTATGAGACTCGCCGGGAGAGGCAAAATCCTTATCAAAGGAAAAACGGTGCAGCGTTACGATCTTATTCACCAGCAAAAGGTTTTCGATCTTATGATAAAAATATCTTTTCATACAGGAAGAGTATAACATAGGAGAGGCAAAAAGTCAAGTATACTTTTTTACTCTTTTTCGTGTACGATTGAGCATTGTTTTTTGCAAACGCGTTTGATATAATAAAATCGGAAATCCTTAATAATAATTATTTTTTAACAAATATTGCACGGAGGAAATAACAAATGAGAATTTTGGCCATCGGCGCGCATCCCGACGATATCGAGATCGCTTGCTCCGGCACGCTTGCCAAATGCGCCGCACGCGGCGACAAGGTGTTCGTTTGCCACGTATCCAACGGTGACCTCGGTCACGTGATCATCCCGCCCGAGGAGCTCGGCGAGATGCGCAAGGGCGAGGCGAAGGCGGCAGGTGCGCTTGCCGGCATCGAGGTGCTTTGGGGCGGCTGCCACGACGTCAAGATCTACGCGGACGATAAGGACGCAAGAGATAAGCTCGTGGACGTGATCCGCTACGCACAGCCCGACCTCATCATCACCCACAACCCCGACGATTATATGCCCGACCACACCGCGGTCTCCAAGCTCGTATACGACGCAAGCTTCGCCGCCTCTGTTCCCGGCTACAAGACCGAAAAGGATCTTCCCGCCGCAGCGCTGACTCCTATTTATTATATGGATACGCTGGCAGGCGTGAACTTCCAGCCCGAGCTTTACGTGGACGTGACCGACTTCATCGACAAGAAGATCGAGATGCTCGAGTGCCACAAGAGCCAGCTCGAGTGGATGAGAGAGCACGATCATATCGATTTTGCCGATATGGTAAGGACCTGCTCTCGCTACCGCGGCTATCAGTGCGGCGCGGACTACGCAGAGGGCTTCATCGTTTGCAAGGCGTACCTCAAGGGCACGACCGAGAGACTGCTTCCCTAATCTTTTCTAAAGTTTATTTATAATAAAGTGAGGTTTTTACCATGAAAATCAAATGGTGCGTTATCGGTGCGGCAGGCATTGCCGACAGAAGAACCATCCCCGCCCTCGTTGCTGACGAGAACAACGAGCTCTGCGCCGTTATGGACAAGGTCGAGACGGCTGCGCAGGCCGTCGGCGAGAAGTACGGTGTTCCCTATTACACCGATGCGGAGCAGATGCTGAAGGAGGTTGCCTGCGACGCCGTTTATATTGCAACTCCCGTATTCTGCCACTACGAGCAGGCAATGCTCGCGCTGAAGTATGACAGAAACGTGCTGATCGAGAAGCCCATCGCAAGGACCGAGGCAGAGAGCGCTGAGATCCTCGATGCCTTCAAGAGAGCCGGCAAGCAGCTCAGCGTCGGCTATATGATGAAGTATCACAGCCTCCACCAGAAGGCACGCAGCTTCATCAAGAAGGACAAGGTCGGTAAGGTCAACAACGTGCGCCTGCAGTTCTCCTGCTGGTATCCCGACATCCCCGGCGCATGGCGCCAGGTCAAGGCGCTCGGCGGCGGCGGAGCCATCATGGACCTCGGCGTTCACTGCATGGAGCTTGCGGAGTACATCCTTGATGAGGAGATCGTGGACGTTAAGTCCTTCATCAACACCCAGACCTTCAGCTACGAGGTCGAGGACAGCGCCGTGATCATCTTCAAGACCAAGAGCGGCACGCTCGGTCACATTGACGTGAACTTCAACATTCCCGATGACGTTTCGGTCGCAAAGCTGGAGATCTACGGCACGAAGGGCTATATGATCTGCAACAACACCCTTGCGCAGGACGACGTCGGAACGATGGCTTACCTCTACGCGCCCCAGGGTGATTACGACGCAATGCAGGAGCACGCAATCATCAAGCCCAAGAAGTTCCGCGCAAGCGGCAAGAACATCTACGGCAAGCAGCTCGCCGAATTCTCCAAGCACGTTCTCGCGGGCAAGCCCAACTACAAGTACGCGAAGAGAGCCGTTCACATCCAGGCGCTCTGCGACAAGATGTACGCTGAAAACAAATAATTAATAAATATAAAGGAGAACTACCATGGATTTCAATTCTACCGTTAAAGGCAGCCTGCTGGAAGGCTTCTACCCCGAAGGATGGGATTTCGAGAAGATCGACGCCTGCTGCTCTCACAAGCCCTCCGAGGTGCTTGACAGACAGGATTTCTGGAACAAGGATTTCTCTCCCGTAATGTGCAGCTCTCTCGACGAGTTCAACGTTAAGATGGGCCACGAGATCGCAAACGAGATCAAGAAGGCAAACGAGAGAGGCGAGAAGATCGCCTTCATCCTTCCCGTTGGTCCTATGGGTATGTACAAGTGGGCCGTTTACTTCCTTAAGGAGTGGAACGTTTCCTGCAAGAACGTATGGTGCTTCAATATGGACGAGTGGGCTGACGCTGAGGGTAACACCATCACCGGCGAGGCTTCCTTCCAGAGCGCTATGGAGAACGCATTCTACAATCCCCTCGGCGAGCTGACCGTTCCGAAGGATCACAGAAACTTCGCTACCAAGGAGAACCTCCCCACCTATCCCGAGAAGATCGCTGCCCTGAAGAAGGATGGCGCAAAGCTCGTTCTCGTATACGGTATCGGCCGTATGTGCCACATCGCATTCTGGGAGCCCCAGTTCGGCTCCGAGTTCACCTCCGACGAGGAGTGGAAGAAGCAGCCCTACAGAATCGGCGCAAAGCTCCATCCTCTGACCATCGAGCAGAACGCGATCACCTCCTTCAGAAGCCGTACGAGCATGGTTCCCTGCCGTGCCAACACCATCGGCCCCGGCCTTATGTTCCAGGCTGACTACGCCATCGGCGGTGCTGACGGCTGCTTCAACCGCGGTATGCAGTGGCAGGGCATGAGCTTCTGGATGACGCTTCGCTACAAGCCCACCAGATTCATCACCTCCTCCTTCATCCCCACCATCCCCGGTAAGCTCTTCTTCCTTGAGGAGCTGGCAGGTCCTCTCTGCCCTGACGTAAACTGATATGGCAGGCATTGCAGTTGCAGGAAGCATCCTGGTAGACAAGATCAATGAGATCGATGCCTATCCTACCGTCGGCGAGCTCACCAAGATCCGCGCAGTCAAGCGCGCGGTGGGCGGTTGCGTGCCGAACGTGGCGATCGACCTCAAGACCCTCTCTCCCGAGACCGACATCTATGCGATCGGCAAGGTGGGAGCAGACGACGAAAAGACCTTCCTTCTGAAGGAGCTGGGAGACCGCGGCATTGACCTTTCGGGCATCCGTGTGAGCCGTAAGGAGCGCACCAGCTTCACCGAGGTCATGAGCATCGTCGGCGGTCAGAGAACCTTCTTCACCTATCCCGGCGCAAGCGCGGACTTCGGGCTTTCCGATATGGATTTCAAGGGCTTCAAGGCAGACCTTCTGCACCTCGGCTACTTTCTCCTTCTCGACAAGGTGGATGCGGGCGACGGCGAGAAGATCCTTGCCAAGGCGAAGAGCCTCGGCATCAAGACCTCGATCGACCTCGTCAGCGAGAATTCCGACCGCTATAAGCTCGTGATCCCCTGTCTGAGGTACACCGACAACGTCATCATCAACGAGGGCGAGGCGGGCAAGATCGCAGATATGGAGCCCACCAAGGAGAACCTTAAGGCGATCGCGGAGAAGATCATGAGCTACGGCATCGGCGAGCGCGTGATCATCCATATGCCTGCGCTTTCCGTCTGCCTCTCGAAGGACGGTGCGTATACCGTGCTCCCCTCCTACGAGCTGCCGAAGGGCTTCATCAAGGGAACGACGGGTGCGGGCGACGCCTTCTGTGCAGGCGCACTGCTCGGGATCTATCTCGGAAAGAGCGATGAAGAGATCCTTTCCATCGCATCCAAGGCGGCCGTCGGCGCGCTTTCCGCGGCAGACGCCGTCAGCGGTATGAAGAGCCTCTCCGAGCTCGACGCGCTTTGCGCACCGATGGCTCTGCAGAGCATCTGACCCATGGATCAAAAAACGAAAAAGCCACACAAGTCTTGTGCTTGTGTGGCTTTTTGCTATGATTTATTTGCAATTTTCGCTATTTTTCGATTCTGTAGATGTATTCTCTGCCCTCGGTGCGCACGTGTGAGATAAGGCCGAAGCAGTCCTTTAATATGCGCAGCCCAAGATAGGCGTAGCGCGGCTTCTGCCCGACCGCCCGCGCGTACTGCTTTGCGGTGAACTCCTCGGGAAGGCCCTCGGGAAGGAAGATGCGATAATCCTCGCGCGATGCGAGGCAAGCCGTTTCGTGAAGAGAGGTGGGAATGCGCTCGATGCGCGCCGCCCCCTTTTTTCTTTCCCTGCCGTAGCCGTTTTGGTACTTATACTCCTCCATATCGAGAAAGACGAGCAGCACTCTGAGATCCTGCTGCGAGAGGAACGCGCGGATCTTATAAAGCTCGTAGAAGGCATCGGAGGGCTTCCCCTTCTTCGGGCTTTTGCGCGGCGGCGAGATCTCGCCCGTTTCGGGATCGATCCAGTGCAGCCTTTTCTGCCTTGCGATCGGATAAATGACCGTGACGGGATAGGCGGGAAGGAATTTCGAAAGCTTTGGAACGAGGCGCTCAAACGCGCGCGTCTGGATCTCCGTGATACCGTCGGCATTCAGAATGTCCGCGACCGAGCCGAGCACCTTGATCTCGTGGCGGCTCTCGTCCGGCTCGACGGCAAGCTTCAGAATGCGGTGGAGCGCACGCTCCGAGAGCGTTCCGATGCCCTCCCTGCCGATGCCCTCGCCGAGGACGGCAGACTGCGCTCTGAAGAAGGCCTGCTTATCCATTCGCCTCTGCGGTCTTGGTCACGTCGATCCATTCGCAGCCCTCGCAGACCGCTGCAAGCCGATCGGGGGTGATCTCCACGGCGCTGGCAGGAGTTCCGCAGGCGGGAAACACGGTTTCAAAGCGGCGCAGAGAGACATCGAGGTAGACCTTCACGCCCTCGGCGGGCGCAAAGGGGCAAACACCGCCGACAGGATAGCCCGTCAGAGGCTCGACCTCCTCGAAGGTGAGCATCTTCGCCTTGGTTGCAAAGCGCTCCTTATACTTATGGTTATCGATCTTGGCATCCCCCGCCATCACGATCAGGGCGATCCCCTCCTTGGTATGGAAGGAAAGGGTCTTGGCGATCCGCTCCTCCTCCGTGCCGAGCGCAACGGCGGCGAGTGCGACCGTGGCGCTGGAAACGGTAAACTCCATTACCCCATCCTTCAATCCGTAGGGGGCAAGATATTCTCTGACTCTGTCAATGGCTGTCATTTTTTCGTCCTCTTTTTATTCTTCGATCAGATGCGCGTTGCGCAGCGGTGCGAGAAATGCACGGATATCCTTTGCGGCAGTCGCTATATCGACCTCGTACGCCGCGACGAGCGCCTCTGCCATTGCTTGCTCGGTGGTTCCCTCCTGCAAAAGAGAGAACAGAAGCTTGCCCGTCTCGTTCAGCGAGATCATCCCGCCGAGCGCGGCGGCGCGCCCACCGACCGCGATGGCAACGCTCTTGCCCGCAACGTCTCTTACGGCAAATCCTTCTACGATCTTCATTTTGAAATCTCCTTTTCTATCAACGCCCGGAAGCCGCGCTCTGCGGTGAGAGCGGCATCGAGCTCCATATTACAGTATAGCGAAAGCAGGGGCACCGAGGTCAGCACCCGATCGCAAATCGCCAGCGTATCCATCAGCGCCGCGGGATCCTTCGGCATATAGACCTGCTTTAAAAAGGCGGAAAGCACCGCCTCGGCAGTGGCGGAGCGCGCCTCGTTTTTTTCTCCGCGCGAAAGAAAGCCGATGCCCGAGAGCGGCAATTCGCCTCCCTCTCCCAGCCCTTCCTTTCCCCTCCAGGGCGTGCCGCAGATATAAACGGTACCGTCGCGCACGCAGAGGATCGGCTTATCGCCGTTCAGGACGTAGGCTCTTTCTCCGAAGGCCTTCAGCCAAAGTGAAAGATGCGTGGTCTTTCCAACGCCGCTTTGCGCCGTGAAGGCATAGGCGCGGCCGTCTAAGACGACCACCGCGCCGTGGAACACCGCCGCGCCGTACATCGGCAGGCGCTCGGCGATCTCCCGGTAAGCGACCACGCTTTCAAGATAAGCGTCGGGAAGGCGCGGCGACGAAAGCGCGCCCTCGGCATCCAGCTGCGCCTGCGTGGGGCAGACCGTGAAATGCGGCTCACTTCCCTCGGGAGCGAGATAACCCGCGCACATTTTGGGAAGATAGCCGTACCGATGCTTGATGCCGACGGTGAGGCCTGCAAGACGTACAAGCAGCATCACTCCACCTCCGTGCCGACGAGAACGGCATACATCTCGTCGTTTCCGCTCTCTACGGTGACACCCAAGAATCTTTCGATGGAATAGGGGTAAACGATCTTCTGAAGCGAGGGACAGTCAAAGAATACGCCCTCCTCGATGCGCAAAAGGGCACGCGGAAGATCCACGCGGATCAGCCCCGCGCAGCAATAAAACGCATTTTCCTCAATGATGCGGATGCTGTCGGGCAGCACGACCGCGGAAAGAAGCGCACAGTTCTGGAAGGTTCGCGCGGGAAGCGTTTTCAGATGGCTCGGCAGCGTGACATCCATCAGGGACTGACAGCCGTCGAAGACCGCCTCGCCGATGCTCTCGACGGTATCGCCGAGCACCGCCTCCCGAAGACCGAGGCATTCGCTGAACACGCGGTCACCGAGCGTTTTAATATTCGCGGGAAGCGAGATCTCGGTGATCGAGATACAGTAGGAGAACGCGCCCTCTCCGAGCGAGGTGACGCTCGGCATCTCGGGCAGAGCGGTAAGAGAGGTGCAGCCGCCGAAGGCAAAGGCGTCGATATGCGTCAGCGTATCCGGAAGCTTGATGCGCGTAAGAGAGGAGCAGTTATTGAACGCCTGCGCGCCAATGCGCTCCATCGGCGCGTCGATGCGCACGCTCTTCAGCCCCTCGCAGGCCGAGAAAACGCCTGCGGGCAGGTAGTAAAAGGTAGAGGGGATATGCAAGCTCGTCAGAGAGGAGCAGGCATAGAAGGCCTCCACGCCGAGATCGTTCACGAAGGTGAGATCGATCGATCGCAGAGCGGAGCAGGAATAGAACGCCTGATCGCCAATGACGGAAAGCGATGCCGGGAAGGAGAAGTCTACAAGGCTTTTGCAGCGGTAGAATACGCTGCTATCCAGCACCTCAAGCCTTCTTGCGACCACGCGCTTCAGAGAATCGCAGTCACCGAAGGCGGCCTCACCGAGACGGGTGATGCTGTCGGGGAGGATGACCTCCTCGAGTGCCTTGCAGCTGTAGAAGGCCTCGGCGAGCACGGCGGTATAGCCGTCCGGCACGGTTACGCTCTTCAAGGCGGTGCAGCCCGCGAGGAAGGCGACGGGAACCTCGGTAAGCCCCTTACCGAGCGTCACGCTCTTCAGGTACAGACAGTCATTCAGAAGCCCCTCGCCGACCTTCGTCACGTTATCGGGCAAAACAAAGCTTTCAAGCCTCGACATCTGGAACACGTCGTCCCCCAGAGTGGTTACGGTAGAGGGCAGCGAGATCTGCCGGATGGCGGTATTCGAGAAGGCGCGCCAGCCGATCTCCCGGATCCCCTCGCCGAGCGTGACCGAGGAGAGCTTGCCGCAGTCAAAGAGAACGCCGTCCGCAAGGATACCGACCGAGCCCGGGATGGAGATCTCGGTGAGCGCGCTGCATTCGGAAAAGGCGTATTCGCCGAGATAGGTCAGCCCCTCGGTGGGAAGCGTGACGGATTTGAGAAGAAAGCCCGTTGAAAACGCATACGCGCCGATGCTCTTCACACCGTTCTCCACCGTAACTTTTTCAAGGAAGGCGCAGGTATAGAAGGAATAGGGATCGATCACCTCGACGGTGCCGGGGATCACGACCTCGATGATCGCGGAATTGTTATAAAAGGCACAGGATATTTTCTTCACCCCCGCAGGCACGGTCACCTTCACGCCCTTCTGGCGGATGGAGGAGCCGCTGCCGCCGTCAATGACGGTATCCACGGGTGTGGCGCTCGCGGTCTGCTTATAGCCGACGCCGAGAGCATCCTTCTGCGGCGTGTAATGGATCAGAATGCCGTCTCCGATGATGAGAAACTCCTCCTTATACTCGCGCAGATAGCCGCAATCCGCAAAGGAGCGGACGCCGACCTCCGTAAGCGTTTCGGGGAAGTTGAGATCCAATAGATTCTTCGTCTGGCTCAGGGCAAAATCCCCGACGCGCACAAGCCCCTCGGGAAGCACGACCTTGGAAAGCACCAGATTGTCTGCCAGGGCGTACGCGCCGATGGCGACCGTACCGCTCTCCACCGTCAGCTCGGTGATCGGAGCGGCGATGGGAAAGGCGAGAAGCGTTTTCGTTGCCGTTTCATAAAGCGCGCCGCCCACCACGCGGTATGCGGGATTCTCGGAGTCCACGGAGATGCTTTCCAGCGCGGTCGCGCCCGATGTCGGCGCCTCGCCGATGCTCTCCGCCATATGAAAATCAAGGCTCTTCAGCGCGGCACAGGCAAGAAATGCGTTGGCACCGACCGTGCGGATGCCCTCGGGGAGCACGAGCTCCTCCAGAACGCCGCAGCCCATAAAGGCCTTCTCACCGATCGAGGTGCAGGTTTCGGGCAGGGCGATCTCGACAAGCTTTTCACACAGAGCAAAGGATGCAGTGCCGAGCGAGGAAATGGATGCGGGAAGCTTTATCCTTTCGAGCGAGATGCACTCGGAGAATACCATATCTCCCATTTTCGTGATGCTGTCAGGCAGCGAGACCTCCTCGAGCAGCGTGCACTGATGAAAGGCGGCGGTGCCGAGGCTCTCAAGCCCCTCGGAGAACGTGACCTCCGTCAGACCTATACACTTGAAGAAGGCATACTCGCCGATATGCTTTGTCATCGGCGGCAGAGTCACCGTCACGATCGCCTCGTTCTGCGAAAAGG
This sequence comes from Clostridia bacterium, assembly GCA_017938425.1. Classification (GTDB taxonomy): domain Bacteria; phylum Bacillota; class Clostridia; order Oscillospirales; family CAG-272; genus UBA1740. The sequence goes on from JAGBBQ010000116.1 coordinate 13,539, forward strand.
CGAAGTCGCCGATCTCGCTGACGAGCCTGCCCTCAAGGGCAATGGGAACGAATACGTCCTCCTCATCACCCGTATAGGTAAGAATGCGGATCGTATCGTCCGCAAGGACCTCGTATTCGTAATCGCCGTATACGTGGATGCCGCGGATCGGATCGGGCGGCGTGGGGCGAAGGCCGATATACACGCCAAAGCCGACCATTGCGGCAAGCAAGGTGCAGCACAGCGTGATCAAAAACCATTTTTTCTTATAAAACGGGACCTTCGGTGCGGCGGTCTCTGTGATCGTTTCGTTCATTCGCTTGATACTCCTGATCTTAGTTCATAAATATCTAAGATAAAAATAATTTGTCATCTAAAATTATAGCATAGCCCCGAGGGATTGTCAAGTACCGCAAAAAAAGGAGAGGCTCTCACATTTTTCCTGCGCACGGTGTATACTCCTTTGCCGCTTTGGCAAAAATAGAAAACACAAACGCATAGTGAAAGGACGGTTCTCCCAATGAAGAAAATAACCCTGCTTCTCCTCTGTCTGACCCTGACCCTGCTCCCCTGCATCACCGCGTACGCCTCCCTCGGCGAGGGCGTTGCCCTTATGACGAAGGAAACGAAAATGATCAAATCCGGCCTCGCGGGACAGAAGATGACCTTCTGCGACGTGGACTTCAAGACAGCCATGAACGTATCGGATTTCAAATCCGTTACCATCACCTCTCTGCCGCCCTCCTCGGCGGGCACCCTGATGTACGGCGGCCGCCGCGTGAGCGAGGGACAGACCATCAAGCGCAAGAGCATCTCGGCTCTTTCCTTCATTCCCGCAGGCACAGAACCCACGGAATGTAAATTCACGTTTACCTCCGAGGGGCTTATGGGCGGCGCGGAGATGGATTTCGTGCTGAAGCTGATCGATAAGGTGAACTACGCGCCCGAGCACGATTTTGACGAGGATGAGAGCGCCTCTCTCTGGTCGCAGGAGGCGGTCACGGTCTACGGCACGCTCGCGGCAAGCGATCCCGAGGGGGATGCACTTGAATTTATGGTGATCTCCTATCCGAAGAACGGAACGCTCTCTCTGACGGACAAGGCAAGCGGCGGCTACGCCTACACCCCGCTGGAGGGCTTTACGGGCAAGGATCGCTTCGTCTACGTGGTGCGCGACTGCTACGGCAACTTCACCGTGCCCGCCGCCGTGGAGATCGAGGTGGAAAAGCGAATGACGGCGGTGACCTACAAGGATATGGAGGCGCACCCCGCCGCCAACGCCGCGCTCGTGATGGAGGCTAAGGGCATTATGAGCGGCACGCGCATCGGCGACGATATGTATTTTTCTCCCGAGCTGGGAGTGACGCGCGCGGAATTCGTGGCAATGGCGATGAAGGCGCACGGCCTTCGTGCGGACAGCACGCTGAGCGAAACCTACTTTGATGACAACGACAGCATCCCCTCCTCCCTGCGCGGCTACGTGGCAACGGCGGCAAGGCTCGGCATCGTGCGCGGCTCCTTTGACGGCGAGGGGCTTCTCTTCCGCCCGAACGACAACGTGACCCGCTCCGAGGCGGCGCTCATTATGAGCAAGATCACCGGCAAGAGCGGCGGCGGCGAGATCCCGACCCTTGCGGACGGCGAGGTCCTCCCGCTCTGGGCAAGACCTGCCGTGCAGGCAATGTACGAATGCGGCATCTATCTTGAAAGCGACGGTGCTTACGAGCACACGGCATCCGTTACCCGCGCCGAGGCGGCCGATTATCTTCTCCGTATGATGCAGAGCAAATAAAGGAAAGAACCGGGGAGCGATCCTCGGTTCTTTTCTTATTTGCGCATATTTATTTACATTTCTCGATATATTTCATTGCCATACGCACGCCGTCTGCCGCGGAAGAGACGATGCCGCCGGCATAGCCCGCACCCTCGCCGCAGGGGTATATGCCACAGATCCCCTCTGCCTCTCCGCTCTGCGCGCGCAGAACGCGCACGGGAGAGGTGCTTCGCGCCTCCACACCTGTCAGAAGCGCATCGGGATGATAAAAGCCGGGCATCCAGGCATCAAAATCGCGAATACCCTCTCGCAGGCTCTCGGTGATAAAGGAGGGCAGATAGGACTCGGGGCAAACCGGTCGCACCGAGCGCGCATACGAGGGGCGCACCGAGCGCGGCGCGGTCGGCTCTCTTCTTTCCATAAAATCCTCCATACGGATCGCGGGAGCGGAAAAATCTCCACCGCCCGCCACAAAGGCCGCATGCTCCAGACGCTCCTGCAGAGCGAGCCCTGCCAGGGGATGCGCGGAGGGAAAATCCTCGGGCGTGACCGAAACCAGAAGGGCGCTGTTGGAATTTTCTCCGTCTCGCGCTCTGACGCTCATACCGTTGGTGCAGACACCGCCCGCCTCCGACGCCGCGGCTACCACCGTGCCGCCGGGGCACATACAGAAGCTATAGACGCTTCTTCCGTTTTCAAGATGCGTGACGAGATGATAGGACGCCGCGCCGAGCAGAGCGCGCTCCCTTTCGTCGGGATAGACGAGCGCGTCGATATACGCGCGCGGATGCTCCACGCGCAGACCGATGCCGAAGCCCTTTGCCTCAAGCGAGAGGCCCTTTTCATAAAGCAGACGGAAGGTATCTCTTGCGCTATGCCCCGTCGCGAGGAAGAGCGCATCGGCGAGGAGACGGTGTATTTTTCCGTCCTGCTCGTATTCCACCGCGGTAAGCGCTCCGTTTTCGAGCGAAAAATCACACATCCGCGCCTCGTAATGCACCTCCGCGCCGAGAGAAAGAAGCCGCGCGCGCAGATTCTTGACCGCACCGAGCAGAAGATCGGTTCCGACGTGCGGTCCTTCCTTATACAGTATATCGGCGGGCGCACCGCATGCGACCAGCGCACGGAGAACCGCCTCGATCGCGGCGTCTCTTGCGCCGAACTTCAGCTTTCCGTCCGAGAACGCACCCGCGCCGCCCTCTCCGAACTGAATGTTCGAATGGGGCAGGAGCCTGCCGCCCGAAAAAAATTCGGCTACGTCACGCTCTCTATCCTCGACCGCTCTGCCGCGCTCAAGGAGGATCGGCCTTGCACCCGCCTCGGCAAGCACAAGGGCGGCAAAGAGACCCGCGGGCCCCATCCCCACCACGATCGGGCGCTTGTGTGCGTTGATTTTCGGAATATGAAGCGACGGCGGCTCGTAGGGCGATACTCTTTTTTTCATTTTGAGAAGCCCCGACTCCTTTTCGAAAGATACGGAAAACGCAAGACGGAGCGAAAAGCGGTGCCCCTCTTCCCTGCTTCCCTTCAGGGTGCGGCGCAGATACGTGATATTCTCTACTTTCTCTCCGTCCAGCGGCAGCTGCGCAAAAAGCGCGCGGATGACGTCTGCCTCGGTATAATCGAGAGGCAGGGCGATCTCGGTCTGTATCATAGCTTCTCCCTTCTGCGCCGCAGGGCGTGACCCCCTCGGCACGGATGCAAAAAAATTCTTCCCCTCTATTGTAGCACGAGGGGAAGAAAAAATCAAGATCAAAGTATTTTATAGCCTGCGCTCTCGTGCGCCTCGAAGAGCTCGTCGCACATTTTGACGATATCGTCGATCGAGAGCTCGGCGGCGGTATGCGGCTCCAGCATCGCGGCGTGATAGATATGCTCCTTCTTACCCGTGGCAGCGGCCTCGACCGTGAGCAGCTGGGCGTTGATATTCGTCATATTCATCGCGGCACACTGCACGGGCAGGCGGCCGACGCGCGTGGGATGAATGCCTGCGCCGTCCACAAGGCAGGGCACCTCCACGCAGGCATCGTGGGGCAGGTTTTCGATCAGACCGCCTGCATTGATCACGTTGCCGCCGATCTTATAGGGCGTATCGGTGACGATGGATTCCATAATGCGCGAGGCGTATTCGTGCGTGCGCGTGTGCGTGATATCTCCCGCAAGCAGCTTCGGCGCAAGCGCATCCCACTCCTTGATCTGCCGCTCGCAGCGCGTGATATATTCGTCCAGCGGAATGTTGAAGCGCTCGATCAGCTCGGGATATTTCGATTTGATGTAGAAGGGGTTATACTCGGCGTTATGCTCGCTCGACTCGGTGCAATAGTATCCGAGCTTGTCGATATAATCGTAGCGCACCATATCGGCGTGCTTTTCGGAAGCGTTCTTCTCCTTTGCTCTTTTGCGGATCTCGGGGTAGAGATCTCTTCCCTGCGTATCGCAGATCTGCAATAGCCACGCCATATGGTTGATGCCCGCGATCAGCTCCCGACCGACCTTCACGTCCTCCATTCCGAGCGCGTGCAGAAGTCTGTCCGAGCAGACCTGCACGCTATGGCAAAGACCGACCGTCCTTACCCCTGTATAGCGCTGCATATAGCCCGAAACGATCGCCATCGGGTTGGTATAGTTGAGAAGCAGGGCATCCGGGCAGACCGCCTCGATATCCCTTGCGAATTCCTTCATCACCGCGATCGTGCGCAGACCGCGGAAGATACCGCCGATGCCGAGGGTATCCGCGATCGTCTGACGGATGCCGTATTTTTTCGGGATCTCGAAATCGAACACCGTGCAGGGCTTATAGCCGCCGACGGCAATGGCGTTCACCACGAAGGTAGCGCCGCAGAGAGCCTCCTTGCGGTTCTCTGTGCCGAGATATTTTCTGACGGTCGCCCTGCCCTCGCCTACGTTCTTATTCAAGGTGTTTACCATCAGGTAGGACTGCTCAAGCCTCTCCCCGTCGATATCGTAGAGCGCGATCTCGCATTCGCGCAGTGCCTCGGTAACGAGGACGTCGCCGAGAACGTTTTTGGCAAAGGCGGTGCTGCCCGCGCCCATAAAGGTAATTTTCATACGTGCTCTCCTTTTTCGTTTTTTATCATTTTATCACATAAGTTGCAGAAAAACTATTGATTTTTGCGACAAAAATATGTTAAAATGTTGCTAATGAAAGGAGCGCACTATGTTCAAACAGATCCCGATCCATAAAAACGAGGGGCAGAGCGATATCATCCCCCTTTTCGCAGGCGAGGAAAGATGTAAAAAAAGCCACGCCTTCGGTCCGCACATACGCTCCCATTATCTTCTCCACTTCTGCCTTTCGGGCAAGGGTGTTCTTCGGGACAAGCACGGCGAGCACGCCGTGGGGGCGGGCGAGCTCTTCATCATTCGCCCCGACGAGGTAACGCGCTATGAGGCGGATAAGGACGATCCCTGGCACTATGCGTGGTTCGCCTTTCGCGGCAATATTACCGTGCGCTTCGATCCGCTTCCCTCGGTCTTAAAAACTCCGGAGGGGATCGCAGAGCGCTTATGCGCGCTGATCGAAGCAAATATCGAGGGGCCCGATCTTTACTGCGCCTTCGCCTACGAGCTCTCCCACGCGCTCTCCCTCGATTGCGAGAGCACAGACACGCTCGCGCGCGTGCACCGCTACGTGCGATACCATTATATGGAGGAGATCTCCGTCGATAATATCGCCGCCGTATTCGGCTTCGAGCGAAGCTATCTTTACCGCATCTTCAAGCAGCGCTATGGCACGGGGCTCAAGGAGCATATCACCGCCGTGCGGATGCGGCACGCAAAGGAGCTTCTGGCGCAGGGGATGCGCGTTTCGGAAACGGCAAGGATCGTCGGCTACGCGGACGAATTCAACTTCTCACGCGCCTATAAAAAATACTATAACAAAAGCCCGAAGGCAGATAGATGCAAATGATTCTTTGCAAATATCGTCCTTCGGGCGATTTTTATGATTTCAAAACTGCTTACGGCTGCTTGCCGAAGTATGCCTGGATACCGCCGTCAACGTACAGGATCTGTCCGTTCACGAAGTTGGATGCCTCGGATGCAAGGAACACGGCGGGACCTGCAAGATCCTCGGGATCGCCCCAGCGGCCTGCGGGCGTCTTCGTATCGGTAATGAAGCTGTCAAAGGGATGCTTGGAGCCGTCAGGCTGCTTTTCGCGCAGAGGCGCGGTCTGAGGCGTTGCGATATAGCCCGGGCCGATGCCGTTGCACTGGATGTTGTACTGACCGTACTCGGATGCGATATTTCTGGTCAGCATCTTCAGACCGCCCTTTGCAGCGGCGTAAGCGGATACGGTCTCACGGCCGAACTCACTCATCATCGAGCAGATGTTGATGATCTTACCCGACTTCTGCTTGATCATAGAGGGGAGAACCGCCTTGGAAACGATGAAGGGAGCGTTCAGGTCCACATCGATGACCTGGCGGAACTCCTCTGCCTTCATTTCGATCATAGGAATTCTCTTGATGATACCTGCGTTGTTCACAAGGATGTCGATCACGCCGACCTCCTTCTCGATGGTTGCAACCATCGCCTGAACGGCAGCCTCATCGGTAACGTCGCAAACGTAGCCCTTCGCATCGATACCTGCCTCGGCGTATGCCGCGAGACCTCTATCAACGAATTCCTGCTTCAGATCGTTGAAAACGATCTTCGCGCCGGCACCTGCAAGGCCCTTTGCAATTGCAAAGCCGATACCGTAGGATGCACCGGTTACAAGGGCAACCTTGCCCTCAAGGCAAAAACTAATCTTGCTCATTTTTATATCTCCTTAATATTGTAGTTGATGGATTGGGGGGGAGGAGCAAGCCCCTCCCCTACCGGATAAAGCGAGACGGAGCTTTCGCGCGGTATTGCGGAATTTATCTGGAACACCGTCTGCGCTCTGCCGTTAAAACTTGGAATTTATCAAAAACACCGTCTGCGCTTCGCCGTTAAAGCTCGGAAATTTCGAAAGACAAGGCGTAAGGGTGGGAGCGCGGCGAAGCCGTAGTTACCTACGGCGATCCGTGTGACTCGCCCGACAACGCGGTATTTCGGAGTTTATCAAAAACACCGTCTGCGCTCTGCCGTTAAAGCTCGGAAATTTTATCAAAAACTCCGTCTGCGCTCTGCCGTTAAAACTCAGAAATTTCGAAAGACAAGGCGTAAGGGTGGGAGCGCGGCGAAGCCGTAGTTACCTACGGCGATCCGTGTGACTCGCCCGACAACGCAGTATTTCGGATTTTATCAAGAACTCCGTCTGCGCTCTGCCGTTAAAGCTCGGAAATTTTATCGAAAACTCCGTCTGTGCTCTGCCGTTAAAACTCAGAAATTTCGAAAGACAAGGCGTAAGGGTGGAAGCGCGGTGAAGCCGTAGTTACCTACGGCGATCCGTGCGACTCGCCCGACAACGCAGTATTTCGGA
>JAGBBQ010000117.1 GCA_017938425.1 Clostridia bacterium
GAGCAGAAGAGGCTCGCATCGCAGAGGAAGCCCGCAGAGCAGAAGAGGCTCGCATCGCAGAGGAAGCCCGCAAAGCGGAGGAGGCTCGCATCGCGGAGGAAGCCCGCAGAGCGGAGGAGGCTCGCATCGCAGAGGAAGCCCGCAGAGCGGAAGAGGCTCGCATCGCAGAGGACGCCCGCAAAGCGGAAGAGGCTCGCATCGCGGAGGAGGCCCGCAAAGCGGAGGAGGCTCGCATCGCAGAGGAAGCCCGCAAAGCGGAGGAGGCACGCATCGCGGCGGCCGCCAATATGTCGGCGGACGGGGTATATACGTATACGGAAAAGAAGGTGCATCTGATCTTCCGCCACCCCGTAGACCCCAACGTGATGACGCGCATCCACGAGCTGATGATGGATACCATCCGCTACTTTAAGAAGGAGCACGTATTCATAAAGGTAAAGGCCTCGATCCCGTCGGAGGATACCGTGGATCTCTATTTCACGCAGTTCCCCGCGGAGGAGCATAAGCTTCTCGTGGATATGATCCAGGTGCTTGGAAACAGCGATCTCGGCATTTGCCGCGTGCTGGTTGACTGATCGATGATAACTTTTGAGCGGGCTTCTTTGCCCGAATGAATTTTTCCGGAGGTTTTATGAAAGTAGCATCTTTTTTGGCAAGAATCATCGTGTTCTGCCTTGTGTTCATTTTTGGATTCGTATCCTGCGCCGGCGTGCTGGTCGGCGGCGGATATCTGGCGTTGACCAAGGTCTCGCTGGATAAGCTCGGCGTGAATACGGACAAGGTTCTTTCGAGCGATGCGGAGGTAGATATTTCCGCCCTGCCGCTGAAGGGCCTGATTGAGGAGCTCATTACGTTGAAGAACTCGGATATGACCATCGATCTTCTCGTGGATCGCTACGGTCTGATCCTGCCCGAGGAGCTGGACGATTTTCTTTCCGCGGATCAGCGGAAGATGAATCTGAAGACTCTGCTTTCGGGTGACGGCATCAAGGAGTTTTTCTCCGACGTATATTTCGGTAAGCTTTTCGGCTACGAGAAGCGTGAGAATCCGAACTACAGCATTCTTCATCCCGAGTACGGAGAGCAGATGATCTGGGTAGATCCCGATACGGATGAGCGCGTGGTGGGCATCAACGGCGTTCTTGCCGACATCACGGTAGCGGAGTTTCTCGACGGCGGTATCCCCACGCAGGAAATTATGGATGAAACGACAGTGGGCGAGCTTCTGGAGCTGACGAAGAAGACCTCTCTTCCCATATTTGTGGAGGAGGGCGGCGATCTGAAGCCCGTATACGATATCGAGCCGATCACCCTTTGGTACGATAAGGACGGCGCGGAGGCATCCACCGTGATCGCCGCGCTTGCGGAGAAGAGCATCAGCGAGCTGACCACGGGACTGGACGGTATCGAGCTCGGTGCGCTCCTCGGTACGGTAGAGTATAAGGACAAGACCTATACCTACGAGCTGCGCCGCACCCTCGATGAGCACATCGTGCTGACCGAGGCGGAGAGCGTGATCGCCGAGTTTGCGGATCTTTCACTGGATGGGCTGACGGGTGGTCAGGTCAACGATCGCGTGAACAACGTGGAGATCCATAAGCTGATGGGCTATAAGCAGGATGCGGACGGTAAGTGGACGGATGCGGACGGCAAGCCCCTCAACGCGATTATGTCGCGACTTGCGACCTCGAAGGTCGGTGAGCTGAACGATACGATCGACGGTCTCACCTTCGGTGATATTGCCAAGCTCGTTGCCGTCGGTGAGGACGGCGAGGTGATCGGGGATCTCGATGCCTACGAGGGCGAGGTCACCTGGTACGAGGAGGGCTACGTAAAGGGCTCGGCGGACAACGTCCTCGCGGACGGCCTTTTGGCAAGCTTTGCGGGACTTTCCGTGAAGGATATGGATGAGGAGGGCACGCTCGCGGATGCCGTAAAGGACACCCTGGTCGGCGATGCGATGGGCCTTGTGAAGAAGGACGGTGTCTGGTACACCGACGATACCTACGTGGAAGAGGCAAGCGGCATTATGGCAACGCTTGCGGATAAAAAGGTCGGCGATATGAACGACGAGGTGGATAAGATCCATTTCAGCGAGGTTGCCGGTCTTGTAGCCGTGGATAACGACGGCAATGTGATCGAGGATCCCGATACCTACGCGGGCGAGATCACCTGGTACGAAAAGGGCTATAAGAAGGGCTCTGCAAAGAACGAAAAGGCCACGAGCGTTATGGTCGCTCTGGCAGGGCTCACCATCGGGGATATGAACGATGACGGTGCGCTGACCGATGCGGTCGGTTCCGTGATCGTCGGCGAGGCGCTTGGCTACGAGCGCGCGAAGGATGCCCTCGGCAAGGATATCTGGCTCACTAAGGAGACCGACGGTGACGGCAATAAAAAGCCTGCGAAGGGCATTATGGCCGTGATCGCGGATTATAAGGTGACCGAGCTGAGCGATAGGATCGACGAGATCACGATCGGCGAGGTCTCGGGCTTTGAGGCGAGAGAAGAGGCAGATCCTCTCGATCCCTCGAAGACCGTAACGGTATGGTATGACGAGGACGGCGAGGTCGCAGGCGGCATTATGGGCGCGATCGCGAACCTCACGGTCGCCAATATGTCGGACGAGGCGGCGCTCTCAGCGGAGATCAAGAAGGTCACCGTCGGCGATGCGCTGGGCTATAAGGCTGTCGAGGAGAACGGTGCGACCGTCTGGTACGAAAAGTATGACGGCAAGGACGCTGCCACCAACGTGAAGGTCAGCGGCATTATGAAGCACGTCGTTACCTTCAAGGTCGGCGAGATGAGCAGCGAGGTCGATAAGATCACCTTCGCAGACATTTCGGGACTTGATAAGGTATACTTTTTGAAGGCGGACGGCTCGAAGATCCCCGCAGACGAGGTCGAAAACTATAACGAGGACGATATCTACTTCGAGTGGTATCAGGACGGCGCGAAGGCTTCCGGCCTGATGGCAGGTCTTGCGCATCTGACCGTGCACGATCTCGGTGACGAGAAGGAGGTATCGGATGCGGTGAAGGCGCTCACGGTTGGTGACGCTATGGGCTATGAGAAGGTTGACGGTATCTGGTACACCGAGTACGACGCGGCGCAACCCAAGAAGAACCGGCTGACGGGTCTTGTCAAGGCGATTGCAGACGATATGGTCGGCGATATGGATGCCAAGGCGAAGCTGGTGACCGTGGCAGAGGTGGCAGACCTGATCGCCGTGGACGCCGAGGGCAATATCATCGAGAACGTGGACGTTCAGAGCTACGATGGCATCTGGTACGAGGAATACTACACAAAGACGAGCCCCTACAATAAGCCCACCTCGGGACTGATGGCAGGTCTTGCAAAGCTGACGCTGGACGAGATCCGCGATCCCGACGCGGTGAAGGAGACCGTCGGTAAGATCGCCGCCGGCTACGCGATGGGCTATGAAAAGGTCGGTGATACCTGGTACACCGAATACGATAAGGACCACCCCGAGCAGAATCAGCTGACGGGCCTTGTCAAGGTCATCGCGGATTCGCCCGTTGAGGAGCTGAACGATGATATCCAGACGATGAAGTTCGGTACGGTCGCAGGCCTGACCTACGACGAGGGCGCACATATCTGGAAGGACGGCGATGCACCCGCTACGGGCATCAACGCCGCACTTGCGGATCTGACGGTCGGCGAGATGTCCGATGCCGAGGCGCTCTCCAAGGCGGTGCAGAAGGTAACCGTTGCCGATGCGATGGGCTATACCTCCGACGGTCACGGCGGCTATCTGAAGGGCGCGACGCCCGTCGAGGGCTTTATGGCAGTCATTGCCGGTAAGCAGATCTCCGAGATCCAGAATACGCTTGATACCACCGAGATCGGTGAATTCATGGGCTATGAGCGCAATCCCGAAAACGGAAACAAGTGGGAGAAGAACGGTGCTATTGCCGACGCTCTGATGCAGAAGGTCTATTCCAAGAAGATGAAGCCTGCCGCGGGCGAGACCGGTCTTGACGGGCTGATGGATGAGCTTGAGCTGCGTGACGTGACCCCGAATCCGGATGGACTTCTCGCCATCATCCTGGAAAAGGATGAGGATGTCAAGATCAAGGATCTGGATTCCGTTGTGACGGAGCTCTTCACGGCTGAGGCTGAGGATAAGGGTATCAAGATGGGCGAGCTGGCCGAGCATGGCCTGATCACGATCGAGCTGAGCGCGACAATGAAGGGATGGACGTTTGCAGAGTTTATGAGGATGGCAAACGAGGCCCTTTCCAAGGAAGGCCACTGATCTCTGCGATCAGCGCATAAGCTTCACAGTAAATACGATCCCGTCCTCCCCCTCCGTGACGCGGTGCTCGGTAACGCTGCCGTAGAGCCGCAGAAGCGAGAGGCAAAAGACGAGTGCGTGATCGAGATCCGAGTGCTTCGGCGCTCGGATCTCTTCTTTTTCCAGCAAGGAATCCACGAATTGCTCGCTTTCCGCCACGGTCATTTTCCTGCTTGCCATTTCCTCCAGCGCGCTTTCCATGATCCGCTCGTCGCGAATACGCAAAAGCGCACGCGCCTGTCTTTCGCAAAGTCCGCTTGAAAGGATCCTTGCCTGCATTCCCTCGGAGAAGCTTAAGAGCCGCAGCTTGTTTGCGATATAGCTCTGGCTGACGCCGAGACGCGCGGCGATCTGCCCCTGCGTGAGTGCGCACATTTTGATCGTGCCGTCAAGGGCACGCGCCTGTTCAAACATATTCATAGAAAAAAAGCCCCCTTTTTTCTCTATTGTAGCATAGAGCAAAGGGGGCTTTTTGTCATATTGTGAAGCACGCGGAAATATTTCCCAAAGGGTTTCCCGAAGGGTTACAGCGGCTTTTTCGAGATCTGTGCGTAGGGGCGGGGATAGGCGGCAGGGGTCCTCGTCACCTTATCCAGGATCACGAGCGGATGGGAGGCCTCCTCGGCATCGTCCTTCAGCAGGATATCGATCACGGCGCTTTCCTTCGCGCCAAGCAGGGAGAGCGCCTTCTTGGCATCCGCAAGCTCGTAGCGCGCGTTCTTGCCCTTCATGGCGATCATCCTGCCGCCAACCTTGACGAGAGGGAGGCAAAGCTCGCAAAGCACGCGCATCTGCGCCACCGCACGCGCGGTAACGAAGTCAAAGCTCTCGCGCAGGGCGGGATCCTTTCCCGCTTCCTCGGCGCGCGCGCAGACCGCGCGGAGCGAGGTAAGCCCGAGCAGCTCGGCGCTCTCTCTTACGTAGTCCACGCGCTTCGCGGTCGAATCCATCGCAAGGATCGAGAGGTCCTCGCGCAGGATGGCGAGCACGAGGGAGGGGAAGCCCGCCCCGCAGCCGACGTCGCAGATTTTTGCGCCCTTCGGCAGATGGGCACAGAGCGTTGCGCAGTCCGCGTAGTGCTGCAAAATGATCCTTTTCGGCTCGGTGATGGCGGTCAGATTGTATTTTTCGTTTTCGGTGATCAGTCGCTCGGTCAGCTGATAAAGCTTCTCTGTCTTCTCCATCGAGAGAAGGGAGGAGAGGCCGTTTTTCTTAAAAATCTGCGTGACCTGCGCAAAAAAATCCTTTTCGGTGATCGCGATGCTCAATCGAGTATCTCCTTTGCAATATTTGTAAAAATGTAAACTATAATTTTCAAAAAACCGTCAAATTACCCTCTTCAGGAAGGAGAGCCCTGCCTCGAGAGCGGGAATGTTTTCCTCCATCCCCTCAAATTCGAGAGAAACGTATCCGTCGTAGCCGGCGCGCTTCAGCGCTCCGATCGCGGTCGCGATGGGGACCTCGCCGTGGCCGAGCACGGTGCCGCGCAGATAGTTGCCGCCGCGGGTCTCGAAGAAGCCCTCGGGCTTTGCGCGCTCGCCGCTCTTGACGAGAAAGTCCTTGACGTGCACGTGAAAGGTGTAGGGAGCGGCGCAGCTGACCGCGCGCACGATATCGCAGTCTGCGCAAAGGAAGTTTCCGATGTCGCAGAGCCAGCCGTAATTTTCGTGGCCGACGGCGAGGATCAGCGCCTCCACTCTTTCGGGATCCTGGAAGATATAGCCGTGGTTCTCGGTCGCGGTGCGCACGCCCTTTTTTGCGGCGTATTCGGTGATGCGGCGGATGGCGGGTGCCATATCCCCGATCGCCTCGCGATAGCTGTAAAGATGCGCGGGGCGAAGCGCGTAGCAAACGTCGTGGCGGAGCACGGAGGCGCCGAGTGCCGCCGCAACGTCCACCGCCGCGCACACTCTTGCGATCTCCTCCTCGGTGTCGCGGTTGATAAAGTCCGCGCCGAGCGAATGGGCGGCGATCGGCAGGCCGATCGCATCGCAATGCGCCTTCAGCTTATTTGCGAGCGCGAGCTTGTCCTCCCCGGGCAGCTCGGTGAACTCTATGGCGTCAAAGCCGAGCGCCTTTGCCTTGTCCGCTACGGCGAAGAGATCCGCGCCGGTGTCTTTCATATATTTTGAAAAGCTGTAAGAGGATACGCAGGTCTTCATCCCTTTTCTCCTTGCTTGCCGCCTGGATGGCAGCCGTTTTATTTCATTGTATCACGCAAAAGGGGAGAAGTCAACGGCAAAAAACGCGAAAAATAAGAAAAAACCGATGAAATTCGGAAATTATAAAATTTGTGTTTAATTTAACAAAGCATCTTGACTAATTCTGTAATTTATGGTAATATATTTTAGTATAAAAAATCAGTAAGGAGAATTCTTATGGCAACCTACAATAAGAAAAACATTGAAGACATTGAAGTGGCCGGCAAGACCGTGCTGGTCCGTTGCGATTTCAATGTTCCTATGAAGGACGGCGTGATCACCTCCGATAAGAGGATCGTTGAGGCGCTCCCCACCGTTAAGTACCTGTTCGAGCAGGGCGCAAAGGTGATCCTTTGCTCTCATATGGGCAAGCCCCATAATATCTTCACCGAGGGCTTTGGTCTGACCAAGAAGGAGAAGAAGGCCGTGGAGGCGCTTCCCGAGGCAGAGCAGGCAGCCGCAAAGGCGGAGTACCTTGCAAAGGCGCTGAAGAACGATAAGAAGAAGTTCACGCTGAAGCCCGTTTGCGAGAGGATCAACGCGCTTCTCGGCAAGGAGCTTGTTGTGTTTGCCGAGGACGTTGTCGGCCCCGATGCAAAGGCAAAGGTCGCCGCACTGAAGCCCGGCACCGCCGTTCTCCTTGAGAATACCCGCTTCGAGGCAGGCGAGGAGAAGAATAAGCCCGAGCTTGCGGCGGCTCTCGCGGCTTATGCCGATATCTTCGTGAACGATGCGTTCGGTGCGGCTCACAGAGCGCACGCATCCACCGCAGGCGTTGCCGATTATATCCCTGCCGTTTGCGGCTACCTGATCCAGAAGGAGATCTCCGTTATGGGCAAGGCGCTCTCCAATCCCGAGCGTCCCTTCGTTGCGATCCTCGGCGGCGCTAAGGTTGCAGACAAGCTGAACGTTATCGATAACCTTCTTTCCACCGTTGACACCCTGATCATCGGCGGCGGTATGGCATTCACCTTTGCAGCTGCCAAGGGCTACGGCGTGGGTAACTCTCTTCTTGACGAGACCAAGCTTGACTACTGCCGTGAGATGATGGCAAAGGCAAAGGAGAAGGGTGTGAACCTCCTTCTTCCCGTGGACACCGCGATCGCTAAGTCCTTCCCGAACCCCATCGATGCTCCCATCGACGTAGAGTACGTTTCCATAGATAAGATCCCTGCCGATATGGAGGGTCTTGACATCGGTCCCGAGAGCGCGAAGCTCTTTGCAGACGCCGTTCTTTCCGCAAAGACCGTCGTTTGGAACGGTCCTATGGGCGTATTTGAGAATCCCACCCTTGCGAAGGGTACCATTGCCGTAGCACAGGCTCTGGCAGACAGCAGCGCGATCACCATCGTTGGCGGCGGTGACTCTGCGGCCGCTTGCGAGCAGCTCGGCTTCGCTCCCAAGATCACCCATATCTCCACCGGCGGCGGCGCTTCCCTTGAGTTCCTTGAGGGTAAGGATCTGCCCGGCGTTTCCTGCCTGCAGGATAAGTAATCCGAAAAGGGAGACGAGAGAATGAGAAGAACCGTAATTGCAGGCAACTGGAAAATGAATATGACCCCCTCTGCCACCAAGGCCTTCATCGAAGAGCTTGCTCCGATGGTAAAGGGAATGGATAAGTGCGACATCGTTCTTTGCGTGCCCTTTGTGGACATTGCGACCGCGGTTGAGGCGGCAAAGGGAACGAACATCCGTATCGGTGCCGAGAACGTGCACTTCGCGAAGAGCGGTGCATACACCGGCGAGATCAGCGCAGAGATGCTCTGCGAGATCGGCACGGAGTACGTTGTGATCGGTCACTCCGAGAGAAGACAGTATTTCGGCGAGACCGACGAGACCGTGAACCTTCGCACCAAGGCCGCTCTTGAGGCGGGCCTTAAGGTCATCCTCTGCCTCGGTGAGGTAAAGGAGGAGCGCCTTGCGGGTATCACCGACGAGGTGGTAACGATGCAGACCAAGCTGGACCTCGCGGGCATCAGCGCAGAGCAGCTGAAGAACGTGATCATCGCATACGAGCCCGTTTGGGCGATCGGCACCGGCCTTACGGCAACCCCCGAGCAGGCAGACGAGACCTGCGGCGTCATCCGCGCTGCGATCGCAGGCCTGTACGGCGAGGCCGCAGCCGAGGCGATCACCATTCAGTACGGCGGCTCGATGAACGACGGTAACGCCGCAGAGCTTCTTGCGAAGGTGAACGTAGACGGCGGTCTGATCGGCGGCGCATCGCTGAAGACCGATAAGTTTACTGCCATCGTTAAGGCGGCAAACGCTTAATTCAATAGAATGAACGAACCCACCCTGCGGCGCGCTTGCTTTCGGGGTGGGTTCAATTTTTATCACCGCACATTTTCCTCGTCGGATGCAGGATCGGAAAGTCATCGGAAACGGAGCTTTTTTGTTTTTAATATCCATGCGGGAAATGACGGAAAATGACTCCTCCAATGGGCGTTTGTTATCCGATAATGGACGAAAATTCCTAAAATGCTTTACATTTCTTGACTTTTATATACACGCGTGCTATAATTGCACACGGACGTCGGAACAGAGCTGCACGGCGCTGTTTTGACACCGAATCGAGGGTTTTGAACGAATGAGAAAATTCACGGAGGAGAGAAGAAAATGAATCTTGTGTTGCCGCTTGCGACGCATATCCGCATCGATGACGTCGCGTGGTTCGACGGGCGCGACAGGCGCTATTTCGGGCGTCCCTCCAGCACGGGAATGCCGCGCTTTCACCATCCCCTGGACGTGCGCGTCGTGAACGAGATCGGAAAGGCGCTGAATACGCACATCCATTGCAATCTCGTCATCGGCGAGTGGGATATCAAAAACCGCCTGCGCGGCGTGCCGCATATGACCTGGGATGAGGCGGGCTGGGATGCCAAGGGCACGCTGGACAAAAAGCTTGCCGAGGCCTGCTTTGCCGAGCTTGAGTCGAGCGAATTTATCGATTACGGTCTGCACGGGCTGATGCACGGCTATTACGTGGACGGCAAGCAGAAGACCGAGGCGCACCATTATCCCTTCGCGCGCGAGTATGAAAGGGGAGAGGCTGCATCGCCTGCGCTGCCAATCGAGGAGTTTGAGCTTCTCGTGGATCTTTTCTTTAAGATCATGGACGATTGGGGCTTTAAGAAGCCCGTAACCGCCTTCGGCTCTCCCAACGGCTCGTACGGAATGCCGAGCGATGACTTTAATATCGCAATGGCGCGTGTGATCTATAAGCGCGGCATTCGCTCCTGGAAATACGGATGGCCGAAGGTGGACCGTATCGATACCTGCGGCGGTGTCGCTTGTATGACCTCCGTGGAGATGGCGCCCTGGAACGCGTACGATATCGATCCCGCCCTTCACGCCTTCACCTTTGCGGATCCCTCCGTGCGCCGTTGCCCCGATATCTGCACCCACTGGCCAAACTTCCTTCGCTATAACCCCGAAAATAACCTCGAGAGGGTAGAGGCCTGGAAGGATTATTTCCTGCGCATCACATCTCCCTTCGGTATGATGCTGGCAAGGGACGTTACTGAGGCCGCATCGCAGACCTTCTATTCGAAGTACGCCTCCGTTGAGACGGTGGATGGTGGCTACCGCATCGGCCTTGACGCCGTGGATACGGTGGATAGCGAGCTTGTCGGCAAGGAATTTTATGTGAGCCTGAAGGGCGGCGAGAAGCCTGTGCGCTGTGAGGGCGGCAGCATTTCTCTTCACGAAAAAAGAGCGGATCACACCGTGTATAGGATCGCACGCTCCGAGGGGGCGGCCTCCGTTCGCCTTTTCATCTGATATATATTATGATTTGATATTATATAATTATAGGAAGCCTTTCGCAAAAAAGCGGAGGGCTTCCTCTTTTCATTTGCGTTCTAATAAATTAGAATATGATTTTTCACGCCGTGAAAAGCAACAAAGAAGCGCGGAATATTTTATGCAACTCTTACAAATAATAAAGAAAAAAATCGTGATGTTGACGGTTGGAAAAAGCGTTCGTTTTTGGTATACTATTAAATGTAAAATTAAAAAAACAAGGAGAATTTAACAATGGCAGGTCTTTCTCTCAGACACATTTACAAGAAGTACCCCGGCGGCGTTACCGCCGTATCGGACTTCAACCTTGAGATCAAGGATAAGGAGTTCCTTATCTTCGTAGGTCCCTCCGGATGCGGTAAGTCGACCACGCTGCGTATGATCGCAGGTCTTGAGGAGATTTCCGAGGGTGAGCTTTATATCGGCGATAAGTACGTAAACGATATCGCTCCCAAGGACAGAGACATCGCGATGGTGTTCCAGAACTACGCTCTGTATCCTCATATGACCGTATTTGATAACATGGCATTCGGTCTTAAGCTTCGTAAGGTAGCAAAGGAGGAGATCAAGCGCCGCGTTGAGGAGGCTGCAAGAATCCTCGATATCTCCCACCTTCTTGAGCGCCGTCCCAAGGCTCTTTCCGGTGGTCAGAAGCAGCGTGTTGCTCTGGGCCGTGCGATCGTTCGTAACCCCAAGGTGTTCCTGCTTGACGAGCCGCTTTCCAACCTGGACGCAAAGCTTCGTGCGAGCATGAGAACCGAGCTTACCAAGCTTCATAAGAAGGTTGAGACCACCTTCATCTACGTAACGCACGACCAGGTCGAGGCTATGACCATGGCGACCCGTATCGTAGTTATGAGAGACGGTATCATCCAGCAGGTAGATACGCCTCAGAACCTTTATGACACGCCCTGCAACCTCTTCGTAGCAGGCTTCATCGGCACGCCTCAGATGAACTTCATCAACGGTAAGCTGACGAAGAAGGGCGACGATCTGTACGCAGTCTTCGGCGTGACCGAGATCAAGCTTCCCGCAGACAAGGCAAACAATCCCGCTCTGAAGGAGTACATCGGTCAGGACGTTATCTTCGGCATCCGTCCCGAGGCGATCCACGATGAGCC
Source organism: Clostridia bacterium (assembly GCA_017938425.1). Lineage (GTDB taxonomy): Bacteria > Bacillota > Clostridia > Oscillospirales > CAG-272 > UBA1740. Next base: position 11,445 of record JAGBBQ010000117.1, read on the forward strand.
TATGTACCTGCAGACCATGGCTGAGACCACGATGGACGTTGACGTTGACGTTACCGAGCTTATGGGCGCTGAGATCTATCTGTACCTCGGCTTCGAGGGTATGGAGGATGCGACCTCCGGCAAGAATATCGTTGCGAGAGTTTCCTCCCGTTCTCAGGCTCGCAGCGGTGACAAGATCAAGGTTGCCATCGATGCATCCCGTATCCACATCTTTGATAAGGATACCGAGAAGTGCATCTGCCACTGATTTTTCCGGCCTTAAAATACGGATCCGGCAAAGATCCCCGCACGAAAAAGCGTGCGGGGATCTTTCTTTTTTACGAAAAAAATAAGCTGCGGCTTTTTGGAAAACGGGATCGGATGTTCAGAAAAAACGAAGTAAAAACCGCCTCAAAAAGCCGTTCAAAACGTCAAAAAAACGCCGAGAAAATGCAATTTGTAAATAGATATTGTCATTTTGACATAGGCATATTTCGAGGTTTTATGGCTCTTTGTAAACTTTGGTTTTTAAAAAGCCACTGTTTGCCTTTTGCCTTTGCAAAAAATGTAAAAAATATCGATTTTTTTGGCAAAAAGTATTGACGAATCTTTTTACATCTGTTATAATATCATTAGATAAAATTATTTACCGGAAACGGAGAAAGAGGAACACTATGGTTGATGAAATGAACACGATGGCTGACCAGGCTGAAGAGGCCGCTGCGGTAGCTGACATGTCCAAGAAGGAGCGCAAGGCAGCTTATAAAGAGCAGTCCAAGAAGATTGCGGTTCTGCGCCGCGGTGTTGAGAAAGAGCTCAAGGCTTATAAGAAGGCCGCTGTGAAGCTCGATAAGTCCTATGACGCAAACGAGAGAGCACAGGCTTCCCTGGCTATCAAGCCCCACAAGGCAAAGCGCCAGATGGCTGCTATGGCCGCTGAGGAGAACTACAATGCGGATACGCTCGTATTCAAGAGCATCCACGAGCAGATCCTTGCCGATATGGCAGCGATCGAGCTTTCCTACGATTCTCTTGCAAACCTTGCCTGGAAGGTATCCATCCGCTTCAAGGCAGGCGAGGCGCTGAACGATTATCAGGATTATCTTGCAGACCGTATGGCGAGAGCGCAGAGACCCATCGCCGAGATCCTTCCCATCCTGTTCCCCGTAGAGGAGGAGCCCGTTGAGGAGGTTGAGGAGCCTGTAGAGGAGCCCGTTGAGGAGGCACCCGCAGAGCCTACGATGGAGGAGAAGCTTGCCGCAGAGCTTGCCGCTCTTAAGGAGTCCTATGAGGAGGTTCTCCGCCGTCTTGCAAATCCCACTCCCATGTTCGCACCCTATCCCTACATGATGCCGATGCCTTATGCATATCCCGCACCCGCTCCCGCATCTCAGGCGCAGCCCGAGGTAAAGGTTGCTCCCATCGAGGTAGACGTATCCGGTGTGGTTGATAAGGCAGTCGAGGCGGTGATGGCGAAGCTGAGCGTTACCCTTGACGGTAAGCTTGAGGCGTACGCCGCATCCCTTCCCGATCTTGCAGCACTGGCAGACTTCGGTCCTACCGCTGAGGCAGTTGCCCAGGTTTCCGAGGACCAGGAGTTCCTTCTTGCGAAGGTTACCGGCGTTGTTGAGAAGGTTCAGGGTATGACCGATTCTCTTATGACGATGAACGAGACGCTTGCCGCTGCCGCTAAGAAGCAGGGCGAGATCTCCGAGCAGCAGAAGAAGACCAACGATATCCAGCGCTACACGCAGCGTGAGCAGCAGGGTATCCAGGCAACCCAGAAGGTCATCGGTAAGGATCAGATCGATCTTGCCGAGGCACAGGTTCTCGTAACCGAGCAGCAGAAGGCCGCAACCGACCGTCAGAAGGCAGTCGGCGAGGCACAGCAGGCTCTTGCTGAGCAGCAGAAGGCCGTTGTTGATACGCAGGATGCGATCGAAGAGGCTATGAAGAACGTTATGCAGGCGCAGAAGGATATCATCAGCGGTCAGCAGGCGATCATCCGCGGCAACGATGCAAACGTTGAGGCATCCAAGGAGCTTATCGCACTTGCGGGTGAGGTAAGCGCACAGCAGAAGGAAGCCGTTTCCGCTCAGAAGGCAGTCATTCGCGAGCAGAAGAATATCACCGAGCGCCAGAAGGCAAACGCTGATTCTCAGCGCGATATCCTTGAGGAGCTCAAGGCGATCGCAAAGGACACCAAGAGCGTTTCCGATGCTGCCGATAAGCTGGGCAAGAAGGCCGCCAAGAAGGCCGCTCCCGCCGAGGAGGCTGCCGCAGAGGAAGAAGCTGCTCAGTAATTCAGCCGATCTCTGAAAAACGCAATAATTTCCGAGAAGCCGTAGGTTTTTCCTGCGGCTTCTTTTTTTCTTTCCTCCGCCTCCGCGCTGTCACGGAAGGGAAGGAGCGGGCAGGGGGATCCCGCGGCGTCTGCCGCCGCCCGCGCATCCTGCAGAAGGGCGAGATTTTTCTCGCTGTGCGCCGAGAGCAGGCAGGGGGTGTGCATAAGCAAGGAGAAGATCGCGCCGTGCAGCCGCATAGAGACCGAGAGCGCCGCATCGCGTACGCAGGCGTAAAAATCCTCCGCGCGCTCCACCCTTACGGTCTGTGCACCGCCCACGCGCTTGGCAAGGCGTATTGCCGCACCCTCATCCTGCCGAGGGAAGAGCACGCAGAAAACCGTTTCCCATCCCTCCCTGCGCATCCGCATAAGAAAGGGCAGCAGCACCTCCTCGGTCCTTTCGGTGGGGAAGACGGCGATCTTGCGGCCTCTTTGCTCCTTGCCGCTTACCTCCGGGTAGGAGAAGCAGAGATCGGCGGACAGGTGCAGCCTTGCCCGCATCTGCGGCGAAAGACGTGCCGCGGCCGCAAGATCCCCTTCCGTGCGAAGATAAACGCGGGAAAGCCGTCCTAGCGCCCACGCGCCGATCCTTTCCGCGAGCGGTGTCCGAAAGCCGCCGAGCCCCATAGAAACACCGATCGCGGTATCTCTCTTGGCGGCGAAAAGCAGCACGGCGTAATACAGGAGCGAGCGAAGGGAGGTCTCGTCCTGCAAAAGATTGCCTCCCCCGAAAAGCACGGTGTCGCATTTGCGCAGCTGCAGAAGTGTGCGGAGAGGATGTGCGCGGCAGAGTGCCTTATGATCCGTGAACCCCCTCTCGGTGAGCTGCCTTTCGAGCGCCGCGCGCATCATCTCGTCTCCGAAATTGCCGAAGCCGTAGTAGCCGACGATGCCGATCCTGCGTGCCGCGCAATACGCTGCGCGTGCATCGCTTGCCATGCGCTGTGGCGTATATTCCTTTTGAACGCGCGCGCAGACCGACCAACGCACCCGCTCGGCGTAGCTTTGGTGGGTGAGCAGAAACGCAATATCCCAATAGAGCGAGCCGCCGTCGGGCAGCTGCCTTCCGCGGCAGCAGAAATTGTGTGCGCGCTCACTCTCGTAGACCGCCTCCGTCATAATTCCCCCATACCCGTCATTGCCCGCCAGGATCACGGGAAGGCCGCGCGCCGCGGCCTCCA
>JAGBBQ010000118.1 GCA_017938425.1 Clostridia bacterium
ACTCGGATGGGGCTCGATTCGCGGCGCGGACTGCGCGCCTTGGTCGCCGTCGGCTCTGATATGCCACCGGCATATCATTCACTACCGACTCTGTTCGAGCCAATAACTTTTAAAGGAGTGGCGACTCGGATGGGGCTCGAACCCACGACCTCTAGCGTGACAGGCTAGCGCTCTAACCAACTGAGCTACCAAGCCAAGCCGATTTTCAAGGGCTGTGCAGGAAGGACTCCTGCACGCTCTTTTATGGTGGAAGCTAAGGGGCTCGAACCCCTGACCCTCTGCTTGTAAGGCAGATGCTCTCCCAACTGAGCTAAGCTTCCGTCTCGATTGCGCCTTACTATTATAGCAAACTCGCTCCCGTTTGTCAATAGATTTTCAAAAAAAATATTTCTGCGCGTGTTTTTTACGCAAAATCGGCGCAAAAAAACCAAAAACGCGCGCGTGCCGCTTGCAAAACAAAGAAAACCGTGCTATACTGTTACAAAACAAAAAAGCAAGGAGACCGTATGCCACGCTTCGTTAAGATCACAGACTTCAAAGCCCCCGAGCTGGATATTTTCGTGCGGCTGACGGGCGCGCAGCTGCGCAATAAGCTCGAGCCCGAGAAGGGCATCTTTATTGCCGAGAGCCCCACCGTCATCGAGGTGGCGCTGAACGCGGGCTGCGAGCCGATCGCCCTTCTGACCGACGAAAGGCTCGTTGGCGGCGCGGTTGCCTCCATTATCGAAAAATGCGGCGCAAAAGACGAGGACTTCCCCGTTTATACCGCCGAGCGCGAGGTGCTCTCCTCCCTCACGGGCTTTGAGCTGACGCGCGGCGCGCTCTGCGCAATGAAGCGCCCGCCGCTTCCCACCGTGGAGGAGCTTTGCCGCGATGCAAGGCGCATAGCGGTGCTCGAGGAGGTTGCCGACTCGACGAACATCGGCGCGCTCTTCCGCTCTGCCGCCGCCCTCGGTATTGATGCCGTTCTGATCACGCCGACCTGCTGCGATCCCCTCTGCCGCCGTGCCGTGCGCGTGAGTATGGGAACGGTTTTCCAGGTGCCCTTCACCCGTATCGGAGACGCCCCTGCCGACTGGCCCGAGAAGGGGCTCGCGCGCCTGCACGCGCTCGGCTTCAAGACCGCCGCCATGGCACTGACCGATGACTCGGTCTCGATCGAGGACGCACGCCTGAAGGCGGAAAAGAAGCTCGCCATCATCCTCGGCACGGAGGGGGACGGACTGAAGAAATCCACCATTGCCGACTCGGATTACACCGTCAAGATCCCAATGTCACACGGCGTTGACTCACTGAACGTTGCCGCCGCGGGCGCGGTCGCCTTCTGGCAGTTAACGCGCTAAAATCATTGTTTTTGTAAATAAATGTTGTCATACAGGAGGTAAATATGCAGTATTTCAGAAAAGATCCCGATCCCTTAGAGAGAAAGATCACTCTTGGGGAAGCGATCAAAGAATATGACGAAAGCTTTGAGAAGCGCTGGCGCCTCGCGCTTGCCGCCTTTGATGCGCGGACCGAGGACACCCTTGCCATCATCGGCCCCTCCTCCTATCTTTTAAAGCTTGGGGGCACAAGAATCGCCATTGATCCGCAGATCCGCAGAGAGAGCGATCTCGAAAGGGTGAAGGACACGATCGTTCCCTTCTTCTCGCGCTTCGACGCCATTCTGATCACGCACGAGCACGACGATCATTTTGATATAAAGCTCTCGCGCCTTCTGAGGGACACGGGCCTTACCTGGTATCTGCCCGAGGGCATCAAGCCCCTTTGGGTAGAAAAGAGCGAGCTGCGCCCCGAGAGCATCCGCTACGCATCTCCCGAAGACGTTTTCACGCTTGGCGGCGTAAGAGTGCACGCCTTTGACAGCCCCCACAAGCCCTTTGACGCCGATTGGGAGATGGCGGAGCGCGGCTACGAGATCACCGCCGAGGGCGGCCGCCTTCTCTTCCCCGGTGACATTCGCGAATACGCCTACGATGCCTATCCCCCGATGCGGGGCGCGGACCTTTGCTTCGCTCACGTATGGGCGGGCAACAATACCGTCGATCCCGACGAATATATGCCGCGGATGAAAAACGCCGCCGACTTCTTTGCGCGCTTTGCGGCGAAGAAATATTTTCTCTGCCATCTTTACGAGATCGGGCGCACGCAGCACGTGATGTGGGACACCGAGCACGCAGAGATCCTCTCAGGAATGCTGAAGGAGCGCCTGCCGGGTATCACGGCGAAGGCGCCCACGCTCGGCCGCCTTTATAACCCCTTCACCGGCGAGGAGATCTGAATATGCAGGTGCGATTCGGCATTATGGCGGATGCCCACATAGAATTCATCCACGACGGTGAAGCACGCGTTCGCGCCTTCCTTGATACGTGCATTTCGGAAAAATGCGATTTTCTTATGGATCTTGGGGATTTTCTCCCACCCGGAGAGACAAACGCAGCCGAAAAGGAGCGGATCCGCGCGCTTCTGCGGGACTGCCCCCTCCCCTTCTACCACGTGCTCGGCAATCACGATGCCGACGAAAACGAGAAGGCAAGCGTGCTTTCTTACCTGAACTGCGAGCAGCAGCCGCGCTCCTTCGACTGCGGCGGCGTGCATTTCGTTCTGCTTGACGCCTGCTACTACCGCGAGGACGGCAAGGAATACGGCTACGCAAACGGAAATTACAAGAAAACGGCGGGAGAGGTGCCCGTTCTTCCCCAAAGCGAGCTTGATTTTCTGAAAAAGGATCTTGGCTCTACGGCGCTCCCGAGCATTCTCCTTTCGCATCAGAGCCTGATCGAGAGCCGCACGGGTATAAAAAATCCCGCGGCGCTGCGCGAGGCGATCGCGGATGCGCCCGCAGGCGTGCTTCTCGCGATCTGCGGCCACGAGCACGTGGATCGGCTCGAGAAAAGAGACGGCGTTTACTACTACTGCTTAAACTCTATGAGCTATTATTGGGCAGGCGAGCGCTACGCACATACAACCTATGGCGAAGGGATCGAAAAGGCGCATCCCATGCTTCGCCTCGTTTTTCCTTACCGTGATCCGCTTTTTGCCATTATCGAGATCACGGACGGAGAGATCCGTGTAACCGGACGGCGCTCCGAGATCGTCGGCGCTCTGCCCGAGGCGCTGGACTTCAAAAAGGCGGGCCTTCACGAAAGGATCACCGCCGCCATCGAGGATCGCTGCCTCCCCATCGGCTGACCGAGGGTACCGTTATGGTACTTTTCAAAGATACACAAGCGTTTTTTTGAAAAATTTTATAAAATCTCATAAAAACGGCACGGGGTCCTGCGGCTTCTCTGCCGTTTTTCTCTTTTGCGCATCTTGCGCGAGCGCGCATCCGCACACTTGACTTTTAAATATTTGTGTTATATAATAGAGATACGAAGCCATCGGCTTCCTTAAATACCGATTTAGGAGTTGACTTATGAAGAAGCGTTTACTTACTCTGGCTTTGGCGCTTATGCTCGCTATGGCATCGCTTGCGATGCTGGCCTCCTGCGACCTCAGCGGTCTGACGGGCGGCGGCGGCACGACCTGCACAAGCCATAAGGATGAAAACAAGGACCACAAATGCGACACCTGCGAAAAGGTGCTTACCACCTGCGCGGATACCGACAAGGATCACAAGTGCGATCTTTGCGGCAAGGCGCTGAGCGAATGCAAGGACGAGGACGGCGATCACGCCTGCGACCTCTGCGAAAAAACGCTCGGCACATGCGAGGATAAGAACAACGATCATAAATGCGATATCTGCGAGGAGGTACTTACCGCCTGCGCGGACACCGATAACGATCACAAGTGCGACACCTGTGATGAGACTCTCACACAGTGCGCAGACGGTGACACCGACGGCCGCTGCGATATCTGCGGCGAGGCGATGGGCGGACAAACGCCTCCTCATACCTGCGCGGACACCGATCCGAAGGATCACAAGTGCGACACCTGCGACGAGACTCTCTCGCAGTGCACTGACGGTGACACCGACGGCCGCTGCGATATCTGCGGCGAGGCAATGGGCGGACAGACACCCCCTCATACCTGCGCGGACACCGATCCGAAGGATCACAAGTGCGACACCTGCGACGAGACTCT
>JAGBBQ010000119.1 GCA_017938425.1 Clostridia bacterium
CCACCGTCAGCCTCGCCGCCTCCCCCATCAGCGAGAGCGAGAGATAGTGCGGCAGAAGGGGCAGCTGCAGTCCGAGAAGATAGCGAAGGATCTCCCGGTCGAAAAGCTTTGCGCGCCGCAGGATGCGCAGGAGCGAGAGGCTCCCGATGCCGACCGCGAGGAGCGCGCCCGAGAGAATACGTGCCCGCTCTCCCATCGGAAAGAGCGTCAGAAGAAGGATCGCGAGCAGCGGCGCACCGATGTCCGAGAGCAGATTGAGCGCGCAGATGGGGCGATAGCGGTAGGTATAGCGGCATTTTGCGCCGTAGAGCGTGAACGCCACAGCGCCGAGCACCTGCAGAAAAAGCAGAAGGGAGAGGTCGGGGGAGAGCTTTCGCAAAAGAAGCGGAAGCGTCAGGGGGAGCGAAAGAAGCGTTGCGAGCAGCGAAAGCCCGAACGCCGTGCCGAGCAGGCGGTTCTCCTCCCCGCGGTATTTTTGCAGCGCGCGGAAGATGACCGCGCCGCCGAGCCCGACCGAGAGAAGCGAGAAAAGCAGCCCCTCATAGCTGAGATAGAGGGCGTAGCGGCCGTAGCCCGCCGCACCGAGGCGTGCGGTGAAGTAGGGGAGAGTGAGGATGGCGGCGGCCTTGCCGACGGCGGCCGTCGCGGTGTAAAAAAACGAGGCGGCGACGGGGCGCCTCAGCGCGTTTTTCGTCTGTTCCATAAAGAGCTTTCTTCTTCCGTTTCCCGATGCGCCGTCACCGTGCGCACCGTTTTTTCATATCTTTCTCCGCTGCCTATAATATTATTGTAGTAAAAAGCGGAAGCTTCGCCAAATAAATACAAAAGGAGAGAGCGAAAAGGAAAATGAAAAAAATTCCAAAAAGGTATTGACATTTGAAAATTTTATGATATAATATATATTTGCATTAACATGTCATTTTACTATAGGGGGTATTTTGCCCTTTTTTCGGGAAGCCCTTGGCAAAATGGCTAAAAAAATCGCAAATTCCTTGTGCTTTTTTCTGAATATGGAAATTTTTGGAAACGGCACGAGGGGAGTAAAACTTGTAAATTTTCAGGAATGGAGTGATTCTATCTATGATGCTTAAACCCCAGAAGCTTGGCACGAATGTGAGACAGAGCTTTTCGAAGATCGAAGCGACGACAGAGATGCCAAATCTTATTGAGGTGCAGAAGAAATCTTACGAGTGGTTTCTGAAGGAGGGCTTGCCCGAGGTTCTTTCGGACGTATCGCCGATCGTGGACTATACCGGCAACCTTTCCATCGAGTTTACCGACTACTCGCTGGATTCGACTCCGAGATACTCTGTGGAGGAATGCAAGGACAGAGCCGTTACCTATGATGCACACATGAAGGTGGGCGTTCGCCTCGTGAATAAGCAGACGGGCGAATTGAAGACCGCGCAGATCTATATGTGCGACTTCCCGCTGATGACCGAAAACGGTACCTTCGTGATCAACGGTGCAGAGCGCGTTATCGTATCGCAGCTCGTTCGTTCCCCCGGTATCTATTACGGCGCAGAGGTGGATAAGCAGGGTAAGGCGAATTACACCGCGACTGTCATTCCTTACAGAGGCGCGTGGCTGGAATACGAGACCGACATTGCGGGCGTATTCTACGTGAAGATCGATAAGACGAGAAAGCTCCCCATCACGGTCCTGATCCGTGCGCTCGCCGCAGAGGGCGAGGATTCCGACGAGGCGATCCTCCGTATGTTCGGCGAGGAGGATATGCTCGTTGCAACCCTTTCCAAGGATGAGAGCAGAACGCTCGCGATGGAGAACAATACCTCCTTCCGTGACGAGGCTCTCAAGGAGGTCTACAAGAAGCTGCGCCCCGGCGAGCCGCCTCTCGTGGAGAGTGCGATCACGCTCGTCAACAATATGTTCTTCGATCCCAAGCGCTACGATCTTGCCGCTGTGGGTAGATATAAATACAACAAGAAGCTTGCGCTTGCCGCCCGTATCGAGGGGCTGAAGCTTGCGGCTGCCGTGATCTCTCCCCTGACCGGTGAGGTGATCGCAGAGGCGGATGAGCTCATCACCCGCGAGCTGGCGCTTGCGATTGAGGACAGCACCATCAACGAGGTCTGGGTGAAGACCGAGAGCGGTGATAACGTGAAGGTGTTCGCGAATGACACCGTTCGCCCCGAGCTGATCCTCGGCTACGATCTTTCCGACTGCGGCGTGAAGGCCGGCGAGAAGGTAAGACGCGCCGTTCTGGATGAGCTGATCGCTGCCGCCACCGCTGAGGGCCATCAGGGTGACGCACTTGTCTTCGCCATCAAGAAGGCGGTTCGCGAGAATATCGCGCTTCTTGCTCCCAAGCACGTGACCAAGGAGGATATCTTTGCCTCCATCAACTATATGCTTTGCCTGACGCACGGCATCGGTACCACCGATGATATCGACCATCTCGGTAACCGCCGCCTGCGCTGTGTCGGTGAGCTTCTGCAGAACCAGATGCGCATCGGTATGGCAAGAATGGACAAGAACATTAAGGAAAGAATGTCCGTTCACGACAACGACGATATGCGCCCCGAAACGCTGATCAACACCCGTCCCGTTGCGACGGCGATCCGCGAGTTCTTCGGCTCATCTCCCCTTTCTCAGTTCATGGACCAGAACAACCCTCTTGCAGAGCTTACGCACAAGCGCCGTCTCTCCGCGCTCGGCCCGGGCGGTCTGTCGCGTGACCGCGCCTCCTTCGAGGTGCGTGACGTGCACTATACGCACTACGGCCGCATTTGCCCCGTCGAGACGCCCGAGGGTCCCAACATCGGTCTTATCTCTTACCTTGCCTCCTATGCGAAGATCAGCGACTACGGCTTTTTGAAGGCGCCCTTCCGCGTGGTGGATAAGAAGACCGGCCGCGTGACCGACGAGGTGGTATACCTCACCGCGGACGAAGAGGACAACAACGTAGTAGCCCAGGCAAACGAGCCTACCGACGAGGACGGCTACTTTATCAATAAGAAGGTTATCGCAAGATGCAAGGCCGAGTTCATCGAGGTTGAGCCCTTTGATGCGGAGCGCGGCGTTGCAGGCGTTGACCTGATGGACGCAACCCCCCAGATGGCAGTCTCCGTTGCGGCGGGCTGCATCCCCTTCCTTGAGAACGACGATAACTCCCGTGCGCTGATGGGCTCGAACATGCAGAAGCAGGCTGTGCCGCTGATGATGACGGATTCTCCCATCGTTGCTACCGGTATGGAGTATAAGGCAGCCGTGGATTCGGGAGCCGTCGTGGTTGCGAAGGAGGGCGGTATCGTTGAGCGCGCCAGCGGTGACGAGATCGTGATCCTCACCGACAGCGGCCGCAAGGACGTATATCGTCTTCTGAAGTTCAAGCGCTCCAACCAGGGCACCTGCGTGAACCAGCGTCCCATCGTCACCGAGGGTGAGCACGTGGATGCCGGCCGCGTCATCGCAGACGGCCCCGCCACCTCCAAGGGTGAGATCTCTCTGGGTAAGAACGCCCTGATCGGATTTATGACCTGGGAGGGCTACAACTACGAGGACGCCGTTCTTCTGAACGAAAGGCTCGTCCGCGAGGATATGTATACCTCTATTCATATTGAAGAATACACCATCGAGGCGCGCGATACCAAGCTCGGTACGCAGGAGATCACCCGTGAGGTTCCCAACGTGGGTGAGGATGCCCTGAAGGATCTGGATAACGACGGTATCATCCGTATCGGTACCGAGGTCCGTGCCGGTGATATTCTCGTCGGTAAGGTAACGCCTAAGGGCGAGACCGAGCTGACCCCCGAGGAGAGGCTTCTGCGTGCCATCTTCGGTGAGAAGGCAAGAGAGGTGAAGGATTCCTCGCTCCGTATGCGCCACGGCGAGTACGGTATCGTCGTAGACGTGAAGGTCTACGATCGCTCCAATTCCGACGATCTGGCCCCCGGTGTGAACAAGGAGGTCCGCGTTTATATCGCTCAGAAGAGAAAGATCTCCGTGGGCGATAAGATGGCAGGCCGCCACGGTAACAAGGGTGTCGTTTCCCGCATTCTTCCTCCCGAGGATATGCCCTTCCTTGCAGACGGTACGCCGCTGGATATCGTGCTGAACCCCCTGGGCGTTCCTTCCCGAATGAACATAGGTCAGGTGCTTGAGGTGCATCTCGGTATTGCTTGCCGCCGCCTCGGCATCAAGATCATGACCCCTGTATTCGACGGTGCGAAGGAGACCGATATTCTCGAGCTTCTGCGCCAGGCGAAGTACACGCGCGACATCCGTCCGGGTGAGAGCGTGAGAGGTAAGGCTGTGTTTATGGAGGTCGTTCGCGAGGACGGTAAGCCCGATCTTCGCAGAGTGGATCAGTCCATCGTTGACGATGACGAGAAGCTGCACAACCTTATGAAGAGTGAAACTCTGAAGGTGATCGACGGTAAGGTAACGCTGTATGACGGCCGTACCGGTGATCCCTTTGATAACCCCGTAACTGTAGGTATCATGTACTACCTGAAGCTGCACCATCTGGTAGACGATAAGATCCACGCGCGTTCGATCGGTCCGTATTCTCTCGTAACGCAGCAGCCTCTGGGCGGTAAGGCTCAGTTCGGCGGCCAGCGCTTCGGCGAGATGGAGGTATGGGCGCTGGAGGCTTACGGTGCCGCATACACGCTTCAGGAAATCCTGACTGTCAAGTCGGATGACGTGACCGGCCGTACCAAGACCTACGAGGCGATCGTTAAGGGACAGAACATTCCCACGCCCGGTATCCCCGAGTCCTTCAAGGTCATGGTCAAGGAGCTGCAGGCTCTTTGCCTTGACATCAAGGTGCTTTCCGAGGAGGGTGAGGAGATCGAGCTGTCTCAGATCGGTGAGGACGACAGCACGCCCACCTTCTCGAGCCTCGATGAGGTTGAGCGCGCGGTAGACGCCAAGGCCGACGGCTCCGAGGAGGATGCCGAGGACGATGAGGTCTACGACGAGGAAGGCTACGACGACGAGGACGCCGAGGATGAGGAAGAGTACGTTTATGACGATTCCGAGGGCGCTGTCGACGATTTTGACGAGGAATAATTTACAGAAGGGAAGAGATCCTTCTGCCGCTTATGGCGCGGCAGAGGGGTCCACACAATAAAAATCTATGGAAAGAAATGCATTTGGTTCTATCAAGATAGGTCTGGCTTCTCCCGAGATGATCCGCTCCTGGTCTCACGGCGAGGTCACCAAGGCAGAAACTATCAACTACCGCACACTGAAGGCGGAGCGCGACGGCCTTTTCTGCGAGCGCATCTTTGGCCCGACGAAGGACTGGGAGTGCCTCTGTGGTAAGTATAAGCGCGTGCGCTTCAAGGGCAAGGTCTGCGAGAAGTGCGGCGTTGAGGTTACCACGAAGAAGGTGCGCCGCGAGCGCATGGGTAACATTGAGCTTGCTACCCCCGTTTCGCACATCTGGTATTTCAGAGCCATCCCTTCGCGTATGGGTCTGATCCTGGATATTTCTCCGAGACTTCTCGAGAGAGTTCTTTACTTTGCAAGATATATCGTTATCGATCCCGGTAATACGCCTCTTGAGAAGAAGCAGCTTCTCACCGATGCGGAGTACCAGAGCGCAAGAGAAAAGTACGAGGATGACTTCCGCGCCGGTATGGGCGCAGAGGCGGTCCGCGAGCTTCTTGCCGAGATCGATATCCCCGCGCTTTCCGCCGAGCTGAAGGAAAAGCTCGCAGAGAGCCAGGGTCAGAAGAAGATCAAGATCATCAAGAGGCTGGAGGTCGTTGAGGCCTTCCGCAAGTCGGGCAACCGCCCCGAGTGGATGATCCTTGATACCATCCCCGTTCTTCCACCCGACATCCGTCCGATGGTGCAGCTGGACGGCGGCCGCTTTGCGACCTCCGACCTGAACGAGCTTTACCGTCGCGTGATCAACCGTAACAACCGTCTGAAGCACTTCCTGGAAATGCACGCACCGGATATCATTATCCGTAACGAGAAGAGAATGCTGCAGGAGTTCGTGGATGCCCTGATCGATAACGGTCGCCGCGGCAAGGCGGTCACCGGCGCGTCCAACCGCCCCCTGAAGTCTCTTTCCGAGATGCTGCGCGGTAAGCAGGGTCGCTTCCGTCAGAACCTGCTCGGTAAGCGCGTTGACTATTCCGGCCGTTCGGTTATCGTCGTCGGTCCCGAGCTGAAGATCTACCAGTGCGGTCTTCCCAAGGAGATGGCGCTGGAGCTGTTCCGTCCCTTCGTTATGAAGCGCCTCATCGAGACGCAGAAGGCGAACTCCATTAAGGACGCAAAGAAGAAGGTTGACCGTGTGGCACCCGAGGTCTGGGACGCGCTTGAGTACGTTATCAAGGAGCATCCCGTGCTTCTGAACCGTGCACCTACGCTGCACCGCCTTTCGATCCAGGCCTTCGAGCCCATCCTCGTTGAGGGCCGTGCCATCAAGCTGCATCCCCTCGTTTGTCCCGCCTTCAACGCGGACTTTGACGGTGACCAGATGCCCGTGCACGTGCCGCTTTCGAGCGAGGCACAGGCAGAGCTGCGTTTCCTGATGCTTTCGGCAAACAACCTTCTGAAGCCGGTTTCCGGTAAGGCTGTTACCGTACCCTCTCAGGATATGGTGCTTGGCTCCTATTATCTGACCATTGACCATCCCGGCGAGCCCGGCGAGGGGCGCGTATTCCGCGACTTCGACGAGGTGGAGATGGCGTATGAAAACAAGCAGCTCGGTATGCATGCCGCCATTAAGGTGCGCGTGAAGAAGGTGATCGACGGCGTGGAGAAGTCCGCTCTGATCGATGCGACCTACGGCCGCTTGATCTTCAACCGCCGCATCCCGCAGGATCTCGGCTACGTGAACCGCGCCGAGGATCCCTTCAGCCTGGAGATCAGCTTTGCAACCACGAGCAAGAAGCTCAAGGAGATCGTTGACCTTACGATCAAGTATCACGGATTTACCGAGGCCGCTAAGGTGCTTGACGACATCAAGGCAATGGGTTATAAGTACTCCACGAGGTCCTCTTTGTCAATATCTGTTTACGATATGACCATTCCGCCCGAGAAAAAGCGCCTTCTTGACGAGGCGACTCAGAAGGTGGAGGAGATCACCGAGCTCTTCAACTGGGGTGAGCTTTCCGAGGACGAGCGCTATAAGCAGGTCGTGGACGTATGGAACAAGACCACCCAGGACGTGACCGACGCTCTGGTTGCCAACCTGGATAAATACAACTCTCTGAATATGATCGCAACCTCCGGTGCCCGCGGCTCTACGAAGCAGATGCGTCAGCTGGCAGGTATGCGCGGACTTATGTTTGCAACCAACGGTAAGACGATCGAGATCCCCATCAAGTCGAACTTCCGTGAGGGTCTGACGATGCTCGAGTATTTCATGGGCGCAAAGGGCTCCCGTAAGGCGCTGTCCGATACGGCTCTGCGTACCGCTGACTCGGGTTATCTGACCCGCCGTCTGGTAGACGTATCGCAGGACGTGATCGTCCGCGAGGAGGACTGTGGCGCGAAGAGCGGTATCGTGGTTTCCGATATCGTATCCTCGGGCACCGTTGTTGAGACGCTTTACGACCGTCTGCTCGGCCGTTACACCGTAAACGACGTGATCAACGAGGAGACCGGTGAGCTGATCGTTCCCGGCAATACGATGATCGATGAGAATATGGCGCACGAGATCGTGGATGCCGGCATCAAGGAGGTCGAGGTTCGTACCATCCTTCGTTGTATGGCAAAGCGCGGTGTCTGCGTTCACTGCTACGGCGCGGATATGGCACACGGCACGCCCGTCAGCATCGGTGAGGCGGTCGGCGTTATCGCCGCGCAGGACATCGACAACCCGATGACCGGCGAAGTGATCGTGCCGTGCAACGAGATGATCTCCTACGACAAGGGCAACGAGATCGTGGCTGCTGGCATCAAGTCCGTGCAGATCCGCTCCGTCCTGACCTGCCGCAACGAGACC